>JBIKOQ010000041.1:0-8362 GCA_044357955.1 Burkholderiaceae bacterium
AACCCAACTGCAGTCGTTGAGGCGATAGGGAGCGAGAAAAGGGCGATCATCGTTTGCGACGTCTTGCTCCTCAAACGACGCAATGAGTCGTGCGAGCGCCTGAGAAGTCGGCGTCAACTCTGGTGGAATATCGATCTCTGGATCTGCGACCAACAGTTCAATGTTTGCGGACCAGGCGCCATTCGGTGCCTGGGTACGCTCAAGGATCTTGAAACGTTGTCCACCCCGGCAGCGCAGCAGATACAAACTGGGTTGGACGGCATCAAAGTCAATGATGTGCGCCAGTGTGCCTGTATCCGCAAACTCGACCTCTTTGCCTGGAATCCGAACCTCAGGTCCCTCTGTCAGCGTGACCACGCCAAAGGGAGTTTGTTGCTTAAAACATGCTTTGGTCATATCAAGGTAGCGCACTTCGAAAATCTTGAGTGCTAATAAGCCCTCAGGAAAAAGCGTCGAGCCAAGTGGGAAAAGAGGGATGTTCATCTGTCTGACTCATGGTTGGATGCGATCGTGATCACAATCCTGTTAAAGAGGGGATTTTCCACGGAGGGCCTTGGTTTCCGAGTGTTTTCGTTTTGTTTCGAGCCGTCGCTGGCGTGAACCATAACTAGGTTTTGTCGCATGCCGTGTTTTTGGCGGACGCGCAACGCTGTTGACCAATTCATTGAGACGGGCGAACGCATCCAGTCGGTTGAGTTCTTGGCTTCGATGGGATTGTGCCTTAATGACGATCGCACCGTCCCGTGTGATGCGCGAGTCCCTGAGCGCGAGCAGCCGTACTTTGACGTCGGCGGGCAAACTTGAATGGGGGATGTGAAAGCGCAGGTGAATCGCACTCGAAACTTTATTGACATTCTGCCCCCCCGCGCCTTGCGAACGCATGGCGGAGACTTCGACTTCAGCTTCGGAAATATGCAAAAGGGGGAGCATTGGGTTTTTTTTCGATAGACCTGTACACTAGTTTATCGTTTATTTATCGGGGAACTATCATGGCCAAAGGTCAACAAAAGTCCAACAAAGAAACAAAAAAACCCAAAAAAGATACCTCGACACCTAAACCCGCGTCTGGGTTAAGCGAACCTGTGCGTTCGACAGTCGTTAATACTGTTTACACCAAGCTTAAGCAAAAAGATCGTTAATCCCGATTTTATTGAGTCATTTTTGTTTTAAATGTGGTGAAAGTAATGGCTTCGATTGGTAAAGATGTGTCTGCGGCTGATGCGCTAAAAGCGCACAATAAGTTTCAAGAGGCGCTCACACTGCATCAGCAAGGGCAACTCAAAGAAGCCCGCGCGCTGTATGAGCGCGCGCTTAAATGGCAGCCCAATCATTTCGATGCGCTGCACATGCTCGCGACGATTGCCTACCAAACGGGTCAGCTAGAGCGCGCCGAGGTTTTGTTTATCAAGGCACTTAAACTTGATCCAGAGGCGAGTTTTGCGCTTAATAATTTCGGTAACCTTTTGCAGGATCTAAAAAAATATAAGTCTGCACTGTCTCATTACGATCGGGCGATTGCGTTCGATCCAGGCTATGTCGAAGCTCACAATAATCGTGGAGATCTGCTGCAGCATCTAGGGCGATGGCCAGAGGCGTTGGAAAGCTATGACCGCGCAATCGCTTTGGCACCTGGCTATGTCGAAGCGCATTACAACCGCGGCAATGCACTAGGGATTGTGGGTCGTTTCGAAGAAGCGATTATGAGTTTTGATGCCGCGATCAATCTTGTGCCGACCCACGCACAAGCGTTGATGAACCGAGGAAATGCCCTCAACGAGCTCGGTCGGCATGCCGAAGCGGTTAAAAGTTTCGATCGCGCGATCGAATGTGCGCCTCAGATTCCTTACCTGCTTGGCACACGCCTGCACGTCAACATGCAGATGTGCGATTGGCGTCATTATCAAGAACGCCTTGCCGTTTTGTTATCGGCCGTAAAAAATGGCGAACCTGCGAGTCTGCCGTTTCCGCTTCTGGCACTGACTTCTGATCCGGACTTGCAACAGCGAGCCGCGCGAACTTGGATTCAGGCCAAGCACCCTAGCCCCAAAAAAATAGTGCCCTTTGCCAAGCGAACGACCAAGCACAGGTTACGGATCGGATATTTTTCTGCTGATTTTCACCAACATCCTGTTGCGCAACTGATTGCGGGTTTGTTCGAAGCGCATGATCGCACCCAATTTGAGATTTATGCCTTTTCTTCGGGTCCCGATACTAAAGATGAGATGCGGCAACGTCTAGAGGCGGGTTTTGAACATTTTATTGATGTAAAGGCAGAGTCTGATGCTCAGCTTGTCGCGCGCGCGAGAGAGCTTGAGATCGATATTGCGATTGATCTAAGTGGCTTGACGACCGGTTGTCGCCCAAGTGTATTCGCAGCAAGAGTCGCGCCAATACAAATCAATTATCTAGGCTACCCCGGCACAATGGGTGCCCCGTACATGGATTACATCCTTGCCGACAAAACGCTCATCACGTCTGAGACGGAGCCTTTTTTTACGGAAAAGGTGATTTATCTGCCGCATAGTTATCAGCCGAATGATCGTAAACGGACCGTATCATCGCATCCGTTCACTCGAGCTGAGCTGGGCTTGCCCGAAAACGGGTTTGTTTTTTGCTGCTTTAACAACAACTTCAAAATTACGCCTGAAACGTTTGAGCGTTGGATGTCGATTTTGCGTGCGGTGCCTCATAGCGTTTTATGGCTATTACAGGCAAGCGAACAAACGGCCAATCATCTTCGTCAAGAGGCGCAAGCGCGAGGCGTGCATCCTGAAAGATTGGTTTTTGCACCTAAAGTACCGACGGATCAATACTTGGCACGACAACGCTGCGCAGATTTATTTCTGGACTCGCTGCCTTATAACGCACACACCACGACCAGCGATGCGTTATGGGTAGGATTGCCCGTGTTGACGTGCATGGGCCGGGCGTTTGCGAGCCGTGTCGCGGCAAGCTTGTTACGTGCCGTCGAATTGCCCGAACTCATCACTGTGGACGGTGAAGCATTTGTGGCTCGAGCGATCGAGTTGGCGACTGATCCTGTGCAGCTTCGGTCATTACGCATGCGTTTGGAGGAAAACCGCTTGCATGCGCCTTTGTTCGATAGCAGGCGTCAGGCGCGCGCGATTGAAGAGGCATATGTTCAAGTCCAGGCGCGTCGGGTGGCAGGGCTGCCACCCGAGTCCATGCATATCGCCGATAGGCTTTGAGGCGAGTCCTTAGACCGCTTCAGGGAAAGGGAGTGTTTTGCCTTCTGGAATGGGCTCCTCACCCAGACTTAACAACATGGCAATCGTCACATAAGTCCCGCTGACGGCGATGAGGTCAACAAGCTGCTGTTCCCCCAGTACCTTCTTGGCATGTTGAAAAAGCTCTTCAGAAATCTTGTGATGTTTGCTCATGTTCATGCAGACGTCATACACCGCGTCTTCATCGGGCTGCATGTTGCGTGGACGAATGTTTTGTTTTAGGTCGTCCGCAACGTGGGCGGGCAAATCATGACGTAAGGCAATAGGGTAGTGCGCGAACCATTCCACTTGCGAGCTCCACAGACGCGCTTGGATCAAAATAGCAAATTCACTCAGACGCATCGGGAGCGAGTTATTAAAGCGTAAATAATCAAGTAACCGCTTCATGCGATCAGCAAAAATCGGACTCCTCAACATCACGTTGTAAGGACCTGCTAAGCCAAGACTTGAAATATCGAGAATTTCTTGTGCAAGTCCGCGTGACTCCTGAGGCAAGGTTTCGAGCGTAACTTGAGTAAATCTTTTTTGTTTTGACGTTGACATGTTAGATCCAAAAGTGAATAGAGCGATTTAGGTTCGATGGCTCAAAAGACGAAGAGGTTTTATAGCCTAGATTTAACGAATTGAGGTTTGAGTGCGTTGCAACAATTCTTTGTATTTTGTGGCATCACTGGCGAGACGAGCGTTGAACTCGGCCGGTGAGGACGTCTGTACTTCCATCCCTTGTGCCGCCAGTTTTTCGTAAAACTTTGGATTTGCGCCGACCTTTTTAATGGCGGCATTGAGTTTGTCAACGACGGCGACAGGCGTCCCAGCGGGCGCGATGACGCCTTGCCATGTATAAGCTTCAAAACCAGGCAATGTTTGCGCCACAGTCGGGACGTTAGGCGTCGCAGAACCACGCTTGACCCCAGAGGTCGCAACTAGAACGAGGCGGCCTTCCTTGATGTGTTCGGCATTGCCCACCAGAGAGGTGAACATCATATCGACCCGACCTGCCAAGAGGTCGACAAGAGCTGGACCCGCACCTTTGTAAGGCACATGAACAAGATCGATACCGGCGGCAACGCGAAACGACTCGCCTGCGAGGTGTTGTGCCGAGCCGTTTCCTGATGAGGCGAAATTTAACTTACCAGGATTTTTCTTGGCATAGTCGATCAATTGTTCAACTGTTTTAATGTTTAAGCCTGGCGTCACGAAGAGTCCCAGCGGCTGGATCGTTGTCTGGGACACGGGAGAAAAGTCTTTGACAGGATCATAGGTTGGCGTGTTGTGTAAAAGTGGCGTGATGACAAACGCATTTGTGCCAAAAAGCAAACTGTAGCCATCTGGATTCGCGCGTTTAATCGAGTCTGTGCCAACGAGCGTGCCACCACCCGCCCTGTTTTCAACAATCACGGACTGCCCCATGATCGGAGTCAGTTCTTGAGCAAGCATGCGAGCCACGATGTCCGTTGCACCTCCTGGGGCATAGGCGACGATGAGCCGAATCGGCTTGTCTGGAAATTGAGCGCTGCTTTGTGCGCTCGCAGTAGAACCAAGAAGGATCAAGGAAGACAACAGACTGGTGAGGAGATGTCTCATATTCATTTTTATATCCTTGCATTAAAAAGAAGAGGTTCTTGGGTTCCGCCGGGTCCAAACAAGCGATCTGCCATCACTTGGCAGCGTTTCATATAGCGATGCTCATTGGGCCCATAATCGGCGACTGCATTGTGCGTGGTGCCGATGTTGTCCCACATCAGGACCGAGTCTTTCTTCCAGGCGTGGGTATAGAGATATTTTTCCTCAAGCTGACGCGCGAAGAGTTCCTCGAGTATTGCGTCGCTTTCTGCTTGAGGTAAACCATTAATCTCGATGGCATAGCCAGGATTCGCATACAACACTTTTTTTCCTGTCAGCGGATGCGTGAGAAAGGCAGGGTGGCGCGCAGGCGGCCTGGCATTTCTTTCTTTTTCACTCAAAGGCGGACGCGTGCTGCCAGGGCGGGCCCGCATCATGTCCCAAAATTTGTTGAAGTCATGGGTGATTGTCTTGTCGGCGAGTGTGGATTTGAGGTCTTTGGAAAGATCTTCATAGACCGCGTGCATATTTCTAAATTGCGTCGCACCAAGCGGTTTTCCATCGCGATGCGGAATGGTCGTGCCATATAAAATATTAGCTAAAGCGATGACTGGCGCATAGGACATGTCTGTGTGCCAAGATTGACCCGCATCTTTAAGTCCGAGTGGTTGACCGTTCTCAATCATATTTGAAAGAATCATCACCTCTGGAAAACCCGGCTCTTGCGCCCGCCCTCCCGGACTCACATAAAGCTCACCAAAACTCTGACTGAAGCCTTTGAGTTGTGCCGTCGTCAAAGATTGCTTCGGAAATTCGAGTACACCATAGCGCCCAAGCGCAAGCAACAGCGTATCGGTTTGCGTCGCACTCAATGGTTTTGATAAATCAAGGTCTTCAACGCGAGCACCGAGCGTTTCAGGCATTGGATTGATTATCATAATTGGTCTCCATTCTTTTTATCGAAGATCATCAAACACTTGGTCGAGCCTTGTGCCATGATGTGTCGCGTTGATAGGCATCAGCGATCTTGAGAATCGTTGCCTCGTCAAAGGGTTTGCCGACGAGTTGAAAGGCAAGAGGCATATGTCGACTTGAAAAACCAGCGGGTACGCTCATCGCGGGTAAGCCGAGATAATTGATCGCACGGTTGGTATAGGTCAGCTGACTAATGGACTGCAGCACATTGTTGAGATCGCCCGTGGTGGTCGCTGCAATGGTGGGCGTGTGCAAGCGAGCGACGGGGATATGCAGTGCGTCACAGCTTCCAAGGCTTGTCGACAGATATTCTTTGATGAAGTCATCTCTGGCGCGAAGCGCTTCGGTGTACCCAATGCCCGTCTGACTAAAGCCGGGTTCGATGCGGGCGCGAACCTGATCGCTATAGTCTTGCGGACGCTGTTCAAACCATTTTCGATGGACTTGAGCAGCCTCGGCCGTCAAGACGATCGCAGTCATTTCGTGTATGCGCTGCATATTGGGCACCTTGACTTCGACGAGCTCAGCACCGCGACCGCGCAAGATTTGCAAGCTAGCCTCCAAGGCTGCCGCCATTTCAGGATCAAGATTTTCACGATAAAAATCTTGGGGAACACCGATTCGAACCCCTTTTAAATCGCCTGTCAGTTTTCTTTCATAGTCTTCGTTAGGTTGTGTCGTGCACCAAGGATCACTGGGGTTAGGACGGCTGATGTGCGTCAAGATACGCGCGCAGTCACGTGCGGTCTGCGCCAATGGACCCACGCAGTCCAAGGTGTGAGACAGGGGAAAGACACCATCGATGCTGACGCGTTTAGCCGTCGGTTTAATCCCAGTGACGCCGCACATGAATGCAGGTTGACGAATCGAGCCGCCCGTATCGCTGCCAAGCGAACCAAAAACGAGTCGCGCGGCTACGGCAATACCCGAGCCGCTTGAGGAGCCGCCGCAGGGGT
This sequence comes from Burkholderiaceae bacterium, assembly GCA_044357955.1. Taxonomy (GTDB): domain Bacteria; phylum Pseudomonadota; class Gammaproteobacteria; order Burkholderiales; family Burkholderiaceae_B; genus Zwartia. The sequence continues at coordinate 6,743 of JBIKOQ010000041.1, forward strand.
ATTCAGGATTCCATGGATTGAGTCCATGACCATAATGACCATTGAAACCGGTTGGACTCATTGCGAATTCGGCCATATGCAAGGCACCTAGGTTGACTTGACCAGCCGCATCTAAATCATTGATGACCCAGGCATTTTTCTTGGCGATGTTGCCTTGCAGGATTTTGGAGCCCACGTGCATCTCTTTTCCCGCGACTTCAATCAAATCTTTGTGCGCCAGGGGTACGCCATGCAAAGAGCCCAGCATGAGACCGCTTGCCTGTAGAGCATCCAGTGCGCGTGCACGCGCTAAAGCTTGCTCCTGATCTATGCGAAAAACAGCATTCAATCTTCGACCAATCGTTTCTAAACGGTTGAGCGACCAGGTCGTCAGCTCGGTGGACGAAAACGCTTTCTTTGCAATACCGTCTGCAGCGCCGACGAGATCGAGTTGCTCAAACTGACTCATAATTTTTCCTGTGGCATGTCTAAAAATAGGTTTAATAATATCTAAATGAATCACTTAGCATAACGCCGTTCTTGTCCTGCGAGCAGCCTATTTCCTCTATGTGGGCGATTCTTAGATTTTTAAAATGGTAAGTCGGATTGAGGGTGACGCGTCTCCTGCGTGTTCGGGGCGCGTGGCGACAAGCTTGCCGCCCGAACGCCAAGCAGTCGAATCCTTTGGTCAAGGGGGACGCGACGCAGGCACTCTGTAGCGGCCTGTCGAATGGTGGTGCCTTCATCAATGGCGACGGGTAGGGTGAGATCGCGCGTGATGACTTGGAAATCAGCATATTTAATTTTGATGCCGATGGTCTTCGCTGCATAGCCTTTACGCGTGAGATCGTCGGCCAAACGATTGCATAAGTCTGTAAAGATCGACGATAAACGTGTGCGATCTTGTTTCGCATGCAAATCGCGTTCAAAGGTTGTTTCTCGACTGAGTGACTTTGGTTCAGAAGAGGTGACAACGGGCCGCTCATCCACACCATGTGCAGCCTGATGAAGCCAATGCCCTGTGGCACGACCAAAGTGCGCAATCAGCAGCTCTGGGGGGGTGTGTGCGAGTTCACCGATGGTGTGAATCCCTAAGGCGACAAGTTTCTCGTTGGCCTTAGGTCCAATCCCATTAATTTTTTTTGCGGGCAAAGGCCAAATGCGCGTCGATAATTCGGTGGCCTGTAAAAGGGTGATTCCGTCAGGTTTATCCAAATCGGAACAAATTTTTGATAGTAATTTGTTTGGGCTGACGCCGATTGAGCAGCTCAGGCCGGTTGCGTCATAAACGGCTTTTTTAATACGCAAGGCAAGTCGTTCAGTATCTTCGTCAAGAGCTGTAAAGTCGATATAGATTTCATCGATACCGCGATCTTCGACCTGGGGGGCAATGCTGGAAACAGCCGACTTGAATAGTCTTGAATAATGCTTGTAGGCCTCAAAATTTGCGGGTAACAGAATCGCCTCGGGTGCCAGCAAAGCTGATTTCATCAAGCCCATGCCAGAAAATACGCCTAAGGCGCGCGCCTCATAGGTCGATGTTGTGATGACGCCACGACCCACGTAGTCGCGCAATCGAGAGAAACGCCTCGTGCCAGTTGCATCGAGGGTAGGTTGCTCCGTGCTGCGACCACCGACAAC
>JBIKOQ010000042.1:0-8283 GCA_044357955.1 Burkholderiaceae bacterium
GTCGCTCCGACTTCCCTGCCAACAACATCAAAGAGTTGGTTGAGTATGTCAAGAAAAACAAGGACAAAGTTTCCTTGGCGAATGCCGGCATTGGCGCTGCCTCACACCTTTGCGGTGTGATGTTCGCCAATGGCGTCGGTGTAGATCTGTTGACCGTTCCCTACAAGGGCACAGGCCCAGCCATGAACGACTTGGTGGGTAAACAAGTTGACCTGTTGTGTGATCAAACCACCAATACGACCCAGCAAATCAAAGCAAACACCATCAAGGCCTTTGCTGTGACAAGCAAGACGCGTGTCGCCACTTTGCCAAACTTGCCCACGATGGATGAGTCAGGCTTCAAAGATTTTGAAGTCGGTATCTGGCATGGCATGTGGGTTCCCAAGAACACGCCAGCACCTGTGCGCGCAAAGCTTGTAGAAGCTCTCCAAGCAGGCCTGGCCGATCCTAAGTTTCAGGAGCGCATGGCGAGTCTGGGTGCACAGGTCCTGACCAAGGATGCGAATCCTGCCGCTCTGGACGCTAAAGTCAAACAACAACTCCCTCAATGGGCTGAGTTGTTCAAGAAAGCAGGCGTTGAACCCCAGTAAGATCAGCTGAAATTTTTAACGCGCGCCAAGAGCAATAGGCCTCTTGGCGCTTTTTCCTTTCGTTATTTTGGAGAATCCGCATGCTAACAATGCTAGCAGCCATAATGCGGTCAATAAACGCGATTAATAAAGCCATTGGCAATACCTTTGCCTGGTTATCACTTGCTATTGTTTTAGTCTGCTTCGCGGTCGTCGTCGAACGCTATCTATTTTCAACCACCAGGCTGTGGATGCAGGATTTATATGTCTGGCTCAACGGTGTGATGTTTACCGCCGTAGCCGGATTTGCTCTCTTTCGTGAAGATCACGTACGGGTTGATATTTTTTATCGACCCGCCTCGCCCACTAAAAAAGCGATCGCCGACTTGGTCGGTGTGTGTGTATTTTTGTTTCCCTTCATGTTTGCCATTTATTACATTGGACTACCCTACGTTCAGCGCTCCTGGCGCCTGATGGAAAATTCTGCAAACGTGGGCGGCATGCCAGGACTTTATGTGTTGAAAACCTTTATTCTCGTTTTTGTAGTCCTGGTCGCCTTCCAAGGCCTTGCCATGGCGATCCGCTCTATTTTGATGCTTGCCAAGCGCGAGGATCTCATTCCTCAAGACTTCCGTTACCCAACGATCGCGCAAGCGACTGGCAAGGAGTGACGAACATGGATTACGTACTCATCGGTGAAATTCTTGCGGGCCTCATGTTTTTTGGTGTGATCGGCATGTTGATGCTGGGCTTTCCAGTGGCATTCTCACTGGCTGGCACCTCTCTCATTTTTGGCGCAATCGGCTACTACTTTGAGGTCTTTGATTTTTCTAATTTAGCCTCGCTTGCGGGCCGATACATTGGTTTTATGACCAATGAAGTATTGGTTTCTGTCCCGCTTTTTATCTTTATGGGCGTCATGCTTGAGCGCTCCAAGATCGCCGAGGAATTGCTACTGACAATGGGCAAACTCTTTGGCAATGTGCGGGGTGGCTTAGGGATTTCAGTGATTTTAGTCGGCGCCCTTCTCGCTGCCTCAACAGGCGTGGTGGGTGCCACCGTCGTGACCATGGGCCTGATTTCTTTACCCGCTATGCTCAGAGCAGGGTATGACCCCAAACTCGCCAGTGGAGTGATCTGTGCATCGGGCACCTTAGGGCAAATCATCCCACCCTCCACAGTACTGATTTTCATGGCCGACATATTGGCGGGCATCAACTCACAAGTACAGATGTCAAAAGGCAATTTTGCGCCGACTCCTGTATCAGTAGGTGATTTGTTCGCGGGAGCCTTCCTTCCCGGAATGTTATTGGTCCTGCTGTACTTGGGATGGATGGTGTTTAAAGCGATCTTCGATCCGAAATCATGCCCGGCTACGCCCTTTAGTGCTGAAGAAAAAAAGGGGATTTTCAAAGAAGTTATTACTGCGATGGTGCCGCCACTATTGCTAATCATCGCCGTGCTGGGATCCATCATCGGTGGCATCGCCACACCGACCGAGGCAGCTTCCGTCGGCGCAGTGGGCGCAACCGTGCTGGCTGCTTTACGCTGGCGCCTTTCCTTAACAGTGCTGCGCGAAGCTGCCGTCTCCACCGCCACGATCACCTCGATGATTTTTATCATCCTGTTTGGAGCCTCTGTATTCTCGATCGTGTTCCGTCAAATGGGTGGAGATAATCTGGTACATGAATTTCTCTCGGGGCTGCCAGGAGGGGCGATGGGCGCGATGATAGTGGTGATGCTCATCATGTTCGTCCTCGGCTTTATCTTGGATACCTTTGAGATTATTTTTATTGTCATCCCAATTACCGCACCGGTACTGTTAATGCTGGGTCTCGATCCCATCTGGCTTGGCGTGATGGTGGGCGTGAATCTGCAAACAAGTTTTCTCACACCTCCGTTCGGATTCTCATTGTTTTATCTGAGAAGTGTCGCACCCAACAGTATTTCGACGGGTATGATTTACAAAGGCGTCATTCCCTTTGTTTGTCTGCAGGTGCTGGCGCTTGCTATTTTGTTTGTATTCCCAGAGCTCGTCACCTGGTTACCAAAGGTTCTTTACTAAAATCCACAGAAAGACTCATAAAAAAACCCGGCGATCCATGACAGATCGCCGGGTTTTTAATTTACAAACTACTCGTATTAGATCTTAAAGTACTTGGCGCGTGCGGCAATAAATTGCTCGTCCGTACCTTCGGTTTTGAGACGAACGGTGTTGAGACCCTTCACAAAACTTTCAGCCGTCTTTTTGGTCAACGCATCGCCTTTGTCGCGGATGGAGGTCAAGACCTCTAATGAGGCCTTTGCAGCGGCCTCAACCACGCTATTAGGGAACTGAGGAATGGCTTTGACGCCATGGTCTTTGACCAGCACTTCGAGTGCACGTGGATCATTGGCGGCAAAGTCAGAAGCGACCTGGTCGTATTCGGCCTGGCACACATCGCGCACTAGATCCTGCAAGCTTTTTGGCAAGGCTTGGTATTTCTTTTTATTCACAACCAACTCTGTTGCCAAACCGGGCTCAATAAAGCTCGAGGTGTAATAAATCTTGCGCGCTTTGTAGAAGCCAAGTGCGAGATCGTTATAGGGGCCGACAAACTCAGCGGCATCCAGAGCGCCGGACTGCAACGCTTGGAAAATCTCGCCTGCTGCCATGTTGGTCACAGAGGCGCCCATCTTGCCCCAGACCTGACCGCCCAAGCCGGGGGTACGGAAACGCAAGCCTTTGATGTCATCGAGGCTTTTGATCTCTTTGGGAAACCAGCCACCTGCTTGTGTGCCTGTGTCGCCCGACAAAAAGCCTTGCAAGCCAAACTGGTCATAGACCTCATCCCAGAGTTGCTGGCCACCCAAATAGCGCATCCATGCAGCGAGTTCGCGACTCGTCATACCGAAAGGCACGCCGGTGAAAAAGGACAACGCCACGCTCTTGTTCTGCCAATAGTAAGCAGCACCGTGCGACATCTCAGCACCACCGTCAATCACGGCATCGATAGATTGAAGTGCGGGGACGAGTTCGCCTGCGGAAAAAACCTGAACAGTCAGTTGGCCGCCCGAGGCCGCGGTAATACGATCCGCCAAGCGCTGAGCGCCAACGCCCATGCCTGGAAAGTTTTTAGGCCATGTTGTCACCATACGCCATGTGATTTTCCGTTGAGCAATAGCGGGTGCAGCAACGGTTGATAAACCGGCAGCGCCGGCAATACCTGCTTTAGTAATAAACGATCTACGATTCATGGCGGATTCTCCGTCAGCAAAACATTTAAAAAAGATATCTAACCAACCATCATTATATTGCCCCTACATAAACGTATACCAAGGAAAACCCTAGGTTTTGCAATCCGACGATGTCGCCTACAAGGCGGTGAATCCTCTATAAAAGCAGATTAAATAAGTATTAATATCCATCCTAGACTATCTCAAATAACGCAGCGCCATGGACTCATTCACCACCCGCCCTGAAATTGTTGGCACCTTTGGCGTGGTCTCCTCCACACACTGGCTCGCTTCCCAAACAGCCATGTCTATTCTCGAGCGCGGGGGCAATGCCTTCGATGCCGCCGTTGCGGGCGGTTTCGTGCTTCAGATCGTCGAGCCCCATCTGAACGGACCGGGAGGCGAGGTTCCTCTGATGTTGTGGTGTGAAAAAGAACAACGCATGCGCGTCATTTGTGGCCAAGGCTGCGCGCCCGCGCTTGCGACGCCCGAATACTTTAGAAAAAAGGGACTCGAACTTATCCCCGGCATCGGCCTCCTCCCCGCCACGGTTCCCGGCGCATGGGGCGCATGGCTCACGATGCTGCGCGATTACGGAACCCTGCCCTTAGCGGAGGTATTAGCGCCTGCCATCTATTACGCAGAAAAGGGCTTTCCTCTCATTCCTCGGGTGGTGCAAGCCATCACCGCCGTACAAGACTTGTTTCGTGCCGAGTGGCACAGCTCGCGTGACGTCTGGCTCCCCAACGACAAGGTCCCGTCGCCTGGCGCTCTGTTTCAATCTAAGGCGATCGCGGCAACCTACCGCAAGATCATTGAACTGGCCCAAAATCAGGGCGGTACGGATCGCGTCAAACAAATCGAGGCGGGACTCGATGTTTGGTACCGGGGTTTCGTTGCCCGCGCGATCGACGATTTCTACACGCATGCCGAAATCAGAGATACCACGGGTGAACGCAACAAAGGCCTCTTGCGCTATGAGGACCTCGCGAAATGGGAAGCTACCTATGACGAGCCTATCACGGTTGAGTTTGGGCGCTATACCGTCGCAAAATGTGGCGCCTGGTCTCAGGGCGCAACCTTCTTGCAGCAACTAACCATCCTTCGTTACGCCGAACTCCAACAATACGCGCCTGATTCCTTTGAGTTTGTGCACCACGTCGCTGAAGCCGCCAAGCTGGCCCTCGCAGACCGTATGGTGTGGCTAGGCGATCCGGATTTTGTAGATGTTCCGCTTGCGACCATGCTGAGCTCGGATTATGGCAAACAACGCTTCGCGCTAATCGCTGCGCAAGCCTCCACTGCCCTGCGTCCAGGTCAACCCGATGGACGTCGTCCCGCCCTGCCAGACCTCGCTCTTGGCGAACGCGTTCTGGCGATCTCGGATACACGCTATGGGATTGGCGAGCCAACCTTTGCGGCTTTGCCACCCGTACGCGAATGGGCTGACAAAGAAATCTTCGTTGGCGACACCTGTCACTTGAGCGTCATCGATCAGCAAGGCAACATGGTGTCGGCCACACCGTCAGGCGGTTGGCTGTCCTCGAGCCCAGTGATCCCCGAACTTGGTTTCTCGATCAACACCCGGCTACAAATGACGTGGATCGATGACGGTCTGGCCAGTCAGCTCCAACCAGAAAAACGACCCACCACCACGCTTTCACCTTCCATGGCGTTAAAAGATGGCAAACCTTATATGGCGTTTGGCACACCGGGGGGAGATCAACAAGATCAATGGACACTCATCTTCTTTTTACGTCATGCCCTGTATGGCATGAATCTCCAAGAAGCCATCGAAGCACCCTCCTGGCATCTCGATCACTACCCCTCTTCCTTTTGGCCACGGACGACGACGCTTAACCGTATGACAATCGAAGCGCGTATGCCCAAAAAAACAATCGAACGACTTAAACAAGCGGGTCATGAGATCAAGGTTGGCGCGGCATGGTCTGAGGGACGCCTTTCTGCCTGCACGCGCGAACAGGGTCCTCACGGTCAATTGATTTTGCGCGCGGGCGCCAATCCACGGGGCATGCAAGGTTACGCAGTAGGCCGTTAAGCTTTTACTCAGTGAAACTATCATTTTTCTAAACAATTTTTTAAAGATGGAGTCCCCCATGCACATGTATAAATCTCTGACTCGCTTGCTCGTCGCAAGCGCGCTTGCCTTGACCTCTCTCGCCCCCGCACAGGCCGCTTGGCCAGACAAGACCGTCTCCGTCGTCGTGCCTTGGGCACCCGGTGGTACCACCGATATTTTGGCGCGTATGCTCTCTGAAAATCTGACCAAAACACTTGGCCAGACCTTTATCGTAGAAAACAAGCCAGGTGCTTCAGGCAACATCGGTTCAAACATCGTTGCCAAGGCAAAGCCCGATGGCTACACCTTGCTCGTAGGTTCGATGAGCACACACGCGATGAACGGTGCGTTATTTTCAAAAATGCCTTTTCATCCCGTCGATGATTTCACACCCATCGCCCTGATCGCGCTTGTCACGAATACCATGGTGACCAACGCCGCAGTCCCTGCCAAAACCGTGAAAGATCTGATCGCTTACGCAAAAGCTAATCCTGGCAAACTCAACTATGCATCTGCCGGCATGGGATCGACCAATCACATCAGTGCCGCCATGTTTGAAAAAGCAGCGGGCATCACGATGAACCACGTTCCCTACAAAGGTGGTGCGCCTGCGGTACTCGATACCGTCTCAGGTCAGACTCAGATTCTATTTAGCGCAGGCACTCAAACCTTGCCGCATGTCAAAACCGGCAAACTCAATCTGATTGCTGTGACCGAAGACAAACGCGCGGCCTTGTTACCAGAAATCCCCACTGTCGCAGAGACCCTACCCGGCTTTGAAATGGTTGTCTGGTACGGCGTATTTGGCCCCAAAAATCTTCCTGCTGACATCACGACCAAGCTCAATACCGAAATCAACAAAATGTTGGCTCAACCCATTGTGATTGAAAGAATGCGCGGGATCGGCGTCGAGGTCGTTCAATCGACACCAGACGGCTTCGCAAAGACCCTCAAAGCCGATACCGATCGCTACACCAAGCTTATCAAAGAGCTGAATATTTCTGCCGAATAAATGATGATAAACGTGCAACAGCTCTGTCATGGCGTCGATCAGATCGCCATGACACTGCTCAATCGGCAATTGTTGACCATCAACATTTTCCACCCTCAGCACATGGAGCTTGAACGACTCTTTAGTTCTAATCCAGAGACATATCCACCAGGTGGGCGAAAACAAAAGAGAGGAACAGCCTGGGGTCAGCACGTCCTCATTGAACAAAAAGTCTTTGTCGGCGAGGGGAGCGAAGCCATTCAGCAATCTTTCGAAGACCATGAAACGATCAAGCGCTTGGGGTTGCAATCCATTATTAATATTCCCATATCAAGTAATGCGCGATGCCTGGGAACGCTAAATATTTTGATGACACTTCCACGCGTGCAACCCGAACATATTGAAACTGCGCAACATCTAGGTGCCCTTTTACGCCCCGGATTCATCACCCTGCGTTCAAATATCCGAAAATGAAAGATCACCCACCTCAGCAACATCCGAGTCATGCCGCGGCTCCTATCGACTTTCTCATTGTGAGGAATGATCTGCCAATACGGTGGCAACGCAAAATTGGTTTAGCGCCCGACAATGATTTGGGCGTCGCTAGACGTGCGTTGTTTTTCGCGCTTTTTACTTGGTTGCCGCTCGTCATTTGGGCCGCACTTGAAAGCCGCTTGCTCGATCGGGCAAGCGGTGAGCCTTTATTAGTTCATTACGGCGTTCATGTACGTTGCTTAGTCGCTATCCCGCTTCTCATTTTGGCTGAAGGTATGGCACTGAGAGTCGTACGTACAATCGTTTCACAGTTTCTAGAAAACGGTTTGATCATCGACAGTCAGCGCGATCGATTCTTTCAGATCATCAAAGACACTACACATCTTCGAGACAAAGCCTTTCCTTGGGTCATCGTCTTCGCGCTCACCTTTTTGTGGCTAATTGGCGTCCCTGACAGTGTCCATGCGCACGAACTTTCATGGGCAACACTCGAGGTTGGTTTAGGCTTCGGCGGATGGTGGTTCCTCTATATTGTCAGACCGATTTTTACGATCCTGCTGTTAGGTTGGCTTTGGCGTATTGGCCTACTCTTTATACTGTTCCACCGTATTTCAAAATTAGACCTCGCCCTTGTCCCTGCCCATCCGGACGGGATGGGTGGTTTAGGTTTTCTTCAAAAGCTACCTAAAGCTTTTATCCTTGTCACGCTTGCGATGTCAGCTGTACTCGCTTCTCGCTGGATACACGACTCACTCTATCACCAGATCGCGCTCGATACGTTGAAACTCCCCCTGCTTTCCTTCGCTGTTCTTTGGGGGCTGACCATCCTTACGCCGCTGTTTGTGTTCTCCGCCAAAATGATTTCGGCACGAAAAAAAGCAATCAGACAATACAGTGCATTGTTGGCCGAACACGGGAGACTTGTTCACCAA
>JBIKOQ010000044.1:0-8193 GCA_044357955.1 Burkholderiaceae bacterium
CTGTGGGCCCTTCGCGATATCCAAGCGCACCCTTGGTAGATAGCCGAAGAACGAGGCTCGTAAGGTAAAGAACAATGAGCGTACCTGAGAGATCACCGACGAACATCGGGACAATCCCCGACCATGCATCAGGCGATAGTCCTGTGAAATAAAAGTACAAATTGTGCGGAATCGTATTGAATATCGCCCCCGCTAGTGCAAATACCAAGAGTTGCGAATACTGTAATCCCGCCAAATCTTGGGGCAGTTTTAACAAACGTGTACAGAGATTAAAGGCGACGAGAGGGCCTAGCGTAGAAAGCCCGGCAAGGATCACAATATTGAACGGTTCGTACTTTAGTAAGCTGAGATTGGTCAATATGGCACCAAGAAATAAACCCAGCGCTCCTAACCAGCCCCCGACCATCACCGCTAACATCCGAATCGCGGCAGGCAAAAAGATCCAACTAATAAAGCCTGTGAGGTGAATCCTGGAAAACAACCAAGTATTCAAATGAAACAATACAAACCATGCAAGCGCGACGCCCAATACAAATAAAATCATCGCCACAGTGCTGAGGCGATGATGCGTTAATTTGGTTGTACGTGCACCGCCGAGGGGCGTGAAAAGCATTTAATCAACCTGGTTGGTGGGCCTTATCAATCGCCTGTCCAAGTGTCACAAAGTATTGTTCAGTAAGCGTCGTTGGTACCACATATTTGACGCGGCTATCGACCTTGTCAGTATCGAGGTCGATCATACCTTTTTTTCGTAAGGTTTTAAGACGGCGATGCGCCGTCGTTGCTGATATTTCTGTCGACAAACCCATCGCCTCTAGCACGCTGACTTTTTTACCATGATGCCAGTTGACGCCAAGCATCGCGAGCAAGCGCTCCTCAACCGGATCCATTGCAGGAAACGTAGGGATCTGCTTGATCGCCTGAACGAGGTTCAGGAAGCGCAGATAGGTGAGGGAGTATTTAGATTCTGTAGTCATACTGCAATAATAACGTCAAAGTAAAAAAGATAGCAATCTGAATACACTAAAAGGCTTAGACAAAAAGGCTTACAAAATAGGATTAGCCATAGAAAAGCTTTTCAAATGAACAGGGGTTTACAGAATTAATCTGTAAACCCCTGATTTTTTGGTGCGCCCGGCAGGATTCGAACCCACGACCCCTTGGTTCGTAGCCAAGTACTCTATCCAACTGAGCTACGGGCGCTGTAAAGACCGAAATTATATCAGTTTTTAAAAAGTGTGGCTCGGGGCCTCTCTATAATCACACACATCATCTTTGATGCGATGGATGTTCCATGCAAACCCCTTTATCCTCTCCAAAAGGTGACGCACCCGATGTGGTTCGGTCACTTTTACATCACGTTTGGGATGCCGCGGGCGGCGAACTCGGACGAACCTCGCAAGTATCTCTGACGGGCGATGGCAGCCTAGCTTCTTTTTTTGCCGTTACCGAGCTCGCAACGGCTTCGATGGGTGCTGCGGGTTTAGCCCTCGCCAGCATGATCGACACTCTCAATCAAGCCTCCGGCCGGAAGTCTGAGATGTACCCCTCTGTGATCGTCGACCGACGTCTAGCCTCTTTTTGGTTTGGCTCCACGCTCAGACCCAAAGGCTGGCTGGCGCCCACACATCGCGAAGTCGCCGCCGCAGATTATCTGGCGCAAGACGGTTGGTTGCGCTTGCACACGAATGCCGCCCACCATTTATCGGCTGTGCTCAGAGTGCTCCAATGCGAGGCAACGCCTGTAGCGATTGCTCTTGCCGTATCGACCTGGCAGCGCGATGCGCTCGAGGCCCGCATCCTCGCTGAGGGAGGCTGCGCAGCCACCATGCTGACCACCGAACAATGGCTAAAACAGCCGCAAGGTAAAGCGATCAGCCAGGAGCCCTTGATCGACTGGACTCCTGGTACAAAAGGGGTGTCCGGACCTTGGTCATTCGAAGTCACTCAACCTCTCAAAGGATTAAAAGTCCTCGATATGACGCGCGTACTGGCTGGCCCAGCTGCGACGCGCATGCTGGCAGGACTTGGCGCCCAGGTCCTTCGCTTGGATGCACCTATATGGGAGGAATCCAATGCCCCAGAAATGACCCTCGGCAAATACTGCGCCGAACTCGATCTGCGTCAAGCCTCTCATCGTGCGCACTGGGCCAAGCTCTTGAGCGAAGCAGATGTCCTAGTGCATGGTTATCGGAGTGACGCGTTGGAAAAGTTGGGCCTTGATGCTCAGACACGACAGCGCCTCAGACCGGGACTGATCGATGTGTCGCTTGACGCCTATGGCTTTACCGGACCATGGCACAACCGTCGTGGCTTCGATAGTCTGGTGCAAATGAGCATGGGTATTGCCCAGACCGGCCAACAGCTCGGTCACTGCGACGGCCCTGAGCCTTTACCTGTTCAAGCGCTCGATCACGCAACAGGGTATCTATTGGCGACCGCCGTCTTAAAAGGACTCGAGACTCGCATCAAAACAGGTCAGGGGTCGATCGCACGCGCCTCACTCGCACGCACAGGGGCGCTCTTACTCACAACGCTGGATCCTCTGGGGCTTGAGCGTCCCAGGCTGTTACCTGAAACGCCAGAAGATTTAAGCGATGAGGTGGAACAGACAGGCTGGGGATTAGCCAAACGTATCAGGTGGCCTGTCACCGTCTCTGGCGTCACCATGCGCTGGTCTTTAGGCGCAGGCCCGCTGAAACGTCATGCAGCACATTGGCTCTAGTGATCGTGTAAAAACCTAGCGCGCTGCGCGCGGCACAGTCCAGTATTTTTCCAAGATAAAAAATCCAGCTTGCATCAACAGCGCCAATACGGCGGCAGGAATGGCTCCGGCCAACAACAACGACGTATTGTTGAGCGCGAGTCCTTGGACAATGCGCTCACCGAAGCCGCCCGCACCGATAAAGGCCGCAATCGTGGCAGTCCCGACACAAAGTACAGCGGAGATTTTGATGCCCGAAACCATCATCGCACGCGCCAAGGGCAACTCAATCAACCAGAGACGCTGAGCCGTCCTCATCCCGAGTGCGGTTGCGGCTTGACGCATTGAGGAAGGGATCTCTTTGAGCCCCGTATGCGTACTCTGCACGATCGGCAACAAGGCATACGAAAAAAGCGCCAAGATCGCTGGTATCGTCCCAATGGTTCCAAGCACTGTAATCAGAAAGGCTAATACAGCAAGGGAAGGAATCGTTTGCATCACGCTTGTCACCGCGAGAACGACCTGCCCAAGTCTTGGTGCATAAAAACACAAGACCCCCAGCGGAATACCGATCAAGGTGGCCAAGAACAGAGAACTCAAGACAAGAAACAGGTGCTGCCCAGACAAGCGCCAAAAATCTGGACCGAACAGAACAGAAATAAAGCTGTTGCGGGCTGCGAGATCGGGACTCGTCACTGTCGTTACATCTTGCAAAAACTGTTTGGCTACAAAAGAAAAACTTTGTTGATCAATTTCAGCACGCGTATTGAGGGCGAGCATGGTGCTTTGGGAAATTGATTTTTCAAGCTTTTGCAGCGCCTGCCAGGCCACCGGAAAACGCTCCGGCACATCAGCTCGAAACAGCAATAGCGCTTCGTAGCTCGGGAAAAAATGACGATCATCTTCGAGTGCGGTGAGCGCATAGCGCGAGAGCTTGGAGTCCGTTCCGTAGGCATCGACCAGATCAATTTTTTTGGCGGCAATGGCCTCGTAGGCGAGACCATGATCGAGCCCCCGAGGCTTGAGCGCTTCCAAGCCGTAGGCATTCACTAAGCCGCGCCAGCCATCAGCACGACCAATAAACTCGTGCGACAGACCCAATACTAATGTTGGATGACGCCTTAAATCTGAAATGGTTTTAATCTCAAGGGAGCGCGCCAGATCACTGCGCAGCGCCAACACATATGCGTTGTTAAAACCGAGCAGCACGCCGGCGCGTAAACCCAAAGGCAAGAGTTTGGCGTTGATTTCCTCGAGCGTTAGCACTTGGTCGGTCTTGAGGATTTCGCGTGTAATGGTGCCGGTGTACTCGGGATAAACATCGATCTCGCCACTTTTCAGCGCCGAGAGCAAAATGCTGGTGTTTCCCATGCCTGATTTAAGCTGTACCTGAGTATCGCCCGCCTCGCGCACCACTTGGGCAATGATTTCACCGAGAATAAAGGACTCGGTGAAACGTTTGGAACCCACCACAAACGGTGCAGCCACCGCGAACTGCGTGCCCAATAGGCAAAGCATGGCGAGCACCATCATGCGCAAAGAACGCCGCATCGCGTTTAATTCACCACGAGTCGCGCGGCTTGCTTGTCGCCGATGTGACCGATCACACTAGCGTGCCCAAAGTCATGCTTCTTGAAAATAGCGAGCACGTCCTGCACAGATTCTGGTGCACAGCACACAAGTAAACCACCGCTTGTTTGCGGATCCGTCATCAAGAACTGACATTCAGCGGGCAAACCTGCCGCCAAACTCACATCCTGACCATAACCATCCCAATTGCGACCCGAGGCACCCGTGACCATTCCCGCCTTGATCAAGTCAACGACACCGGGTAATAAAGGCACGTCTGCCCATTTAATATGTGCGGTCAGATCCGCACCGCGGGCGATTTCTAACGCGTGTCCGGCCAAGCCAAAACCTGTGACATCGGTCAGTGCATGCACACCCTCCAACTCAGCCAGTTCTGGTCCAGGCGTGTTGAGCTTGGTGGTGTTGTGCAGCATCGAGGCGTAGCCCGCGGCATCAAGCGCTTCTTTTTTGAGCGCTGCAGACAAAATACCTACACCAACCGGCTTACCTAAAATCATGACATCACCTTGACGCGCGCCATCATTGCGCTTGACGCGATCGGGGTGCACCAGACCGAGCACGACGAGCCCGTAAATGGCCTCGACGGAGTCAATCGTGTGACCGCCCGCAATCGGGATACCGGCCGTACGACACACAGAGGCCCCGCCCTCGAGCACTTTGCCAATCGTTTCAGTCGACAGGACATTAATGGGCATTCCCACCAGCGCCAAGGCCAATATCGGACGTCCACCCATCGCGTAAACATCACTGATCGCATTGGTCGCAGCGATACGACCAAACTCATGCGGATCGTCCACGATCGGCATGAAAAAATCTGTCGTCGCGATCAAGGCTTGCTCATCATTTAAACGGTAAACCGCCGCATCGTCAGCCGTTGCGATACCGACCATCAGTTCCTTGGGGATCGGCATCTGAAGGGTACCCTTCAAAATCTCATGCAAGACGGCCGGCGCGATTTTGCAACCACAACCGCCACCATGTGACAGCGAAGTTAGGCGTGGTTCGATTGTTTTCATGAGATTCCTTAGGGATTAAGACAAAATACATTGTTGAACGATTGTAATCAAACGCTCTTGCTCACGGGCGGGTGCAAACAACGGCGCGCGCAAGGCGCACTGACTTAACAGCTTTGCGTAAAAAGAAGGCTCGCGATGGGCGCGCAATAAAAGCGACACTAGAGCACTTGCATCACCGGTAGGGAAAAAACCTGCGTAATCCTGACCCAACATGCCTTCGTTGCCGGCAATGCGAGAGGCAATCACCGGTACACCACTGCAGATCGCTTCCATGACAACATGCGCCCCGCCTTCCATCACGCTTGGATGCACCAAAACATGGGCACGCTGAATCAGCCGTCGCGTCGCCTCGTGGGAACGTGCGCCTAAAAAACTGTAATGTGGACAGGCTGCAGCAGTCTGATGGGCTTCTTGTGCGAGCGCCATGTCATGCTCACCACCCACGTGCCGAAGCTCGATCTCTGGATAATCGACTAACAGTTGAGCCGCTTTAAAAAATGTCCGAGGTGATTTTTCGGCACGTAAATGCCCCACCATCACCGCACGAAGACAACGTTGGGATTTAGGCAGCGTCTGGCGCGTCGTAGTAGATTGAAATGCCACGACTGTTTTGGGTCGAAAGGGTTCAGGCACGACGAGAACACCCTCAGACTGCAACACCACCAAGGTATGCGCCCACAGCAAAGACTGCTGGGCCTCGGGATCGCTCTGAATATCCCGATACAAGTCTGTCCCCGTCAACACCACCACCAAACCGCGCGTCCCGCGCTGAGCGTGCCAAGCAGCGATCGAAGCATAACTTCTACGCGCATGCAGCGCGATCATGACGTGGTCAAGCTCACTACCGTCCCATTGCTGAACAATCTTGACCCGACAAAAATGCCGGAGCATGCTGGCGTAGCGCTTGGCCGTTTGCCAATTGCCGTTATTCGCAGCGGCAAGAGCGGGACTGACAATCACAACGTTCAAAGGGGTGGGCGTGGGTAAAATAGGCATAACTAAAGGTTACCAAGAATCATGCGACAGGCTGAAGTAAACATATTGGCTCAAGGGCTTAAGACCCTGCGGACTCATACTATGGGGGCCTTTGCGCACTATCAACGGGCTGGTGCCCTAACGGTCCCTTTGGAGGAAGAGTTTAATCCGCCGCTATGGGAGCTGGGCCATCTCGCCTGGTTTCAGGAATATTGGGTGGGGCGTAACCAGCAACGCGATCTAGGTATCTGCCAAGACCTTACCCACCCTAGGCTAGCCTCGATGATTGCCTCAGCCGATACCTGGTACGACAGCGCACGGGTTGCGCACGCGCGACGCTGGAGTCTGCCCCTGTTGCAAACCGCCGATTGCCTGGCTTACCTGCAAAACACGCTTGCCGCCACCTTGGTGCATCTGGGTGACGAGGTGGATGGCTCGCCCGCTTTGTATTTTTATTGGCTTGCACTGCAACACGAGGCCATGCATCTCGAAGCCAGTACCTACATGGCCCAGTCTTTGGGGATCCCTTTTGAGGTGAGCTGGACGCCTTCTTTAAATGGCTCGCAGCCCACCCACTCCGATACCTTACCCACTTTTCGATCACTCCCCAGCTCAACCTGGGCGCAAGGCGCGCAGTGGCAAGAGCTTGAAAATAAAAGCTTTTGTTTCGACAACGAAGTCGGTCAACGACTGGCGTCGATTGATGCCTTTTCGATTGCACTTCACCCCGTGACCTGGACACAATATCTTGCTTTTGTCCAGGCCACGGGTCATCGCTTACCTCTTTATGTACGACCCGCCTTGTCACCTCAGGCGCCCTATGCCTTTGAAATCCGAGTCTTTGATGCTTGGCAGTCCATCCCTCCCAATGCATGCGCCACGCATATTTCCTGGGATGACGCGCAAGCCTATTGTCACTGGGCACGATGCAGACTTCCGACCGAGGCCGAGTGGGATTATGCGGCACGTACGCAACAGGATTTCATCTGGGGCGAAGTATGGGAATGGACGGCAGATACCTTTGCGCCTTTTGAGGGGTTTTCGCCCCACCCCTACGTCGAATATTCCGCACCTTGGTTTGGCTCACGCAAAGTGTTGCGTGGCGCGGCATCGGCGACGCATCCGTATTTACGCCATATCAATTACCGTAACTTTTTCACTCCCGATCGCCGGGATATCTACTCGGGCTTTAGAGTGTGTACCTAGACTATTTGGACATCAACTCGCCCAGAACAATGCGAATTGTGCCTGTGGGTCCGTCCAGCATTGTGTCTGAGAAAATCCCGCGCGTTTGAGGAGCTCCGTAAAACGCGGGATCGTCCACTTGTAAGAGTTTTCCGTATGAATGGCCTCGCCCTCAAGAAAAACACGTGAACGCTCACCCCAGCGGACCGTGACGGCCTTGCGGGCAATCAGATGCATTTCGATCCTTGATTCGACCGTATTGAATACTGCGTGATGCCGCCAATCACGCACATCAAAATTCGACCCTAACAAGCTATTGATGTGCCTTAATACGTTGAGGTTAAACGCCGCCGTCACCCCAAGATCATCGTCATAGGCGCGCTCGAGCGTGTCGGTCGCTTTGACCAAATCGATGCCAATCAATAAACCAGAGCCCGGCTGAGCGTTTTGACAGAGTCTAGAGATACGCCCTAAAAACGTAAGCGCCTCCGCGGGTGTGAAATTTCCCAGACTCGAACCCGGATAAAAAGCAAAGATTGGACGTTGCGTGATTTGACTCGCCAACGGAGCTGGAAAATCAAGCGTTGAGGAAAAATCCATGCCAACACCGACCATCTCAACGCTCGGGTGCAGACGCTGAAGATTCACCAGCGTATCGGTCAAATAGTCGAGAGAAATATCAACAGCAACATAGACGCCAGGGGTTGTAGCCGCAAACAGACT
>JBIKOQ010000086.1:0-6294 GCA_044357955.1 Burkholderiaceae bacterium
GGTTGAACATGATTATCAGTCTCGAGTTTTTGGGCTAGCGCTTCGAGCAAAGCTGGGTGTCCCAGAACAGCTTGATACTTATGAAGTTGCGTATCGCCCATCAGCCCCGGAAGCGCTTTGATCGCGTCCTCTGGAGGGCCATAGTTGACGACGCCCTGCCCTAGAGAGATCGTACCGGGATTACTGCGGACCAGTTCGGCGATAGCGGGAATGATGGGGGCATCGACCGCCGCCATCCGAGAGGAATACCGTTTCATGGATGAGCCATTCAAAAAGAAGTGGTGCCCACCCGTAAGTCGAACACGGCACCAACGGATTATGAGAAAATTAAGATATGTTTAAAGCTTTAAAATCAAGATGTTACAAAGATAAATTTGAAATATAGAAGCGAGTGTAAAAGCTAAAAGCGGGCTTGGGGGCCTGTCACTTCAGTTTGTTTTTTCGTGCACCACAGCATCACAAGACATTGTCAAATTCTAAGCCCAAAATGCCACCTTGTTCTGCTCTGGGGTGATGCCGATCACTATTTCACTATTTGCAATATTCACTCGTTTCTCATGCACACCGGATTTATCTATTGTTCATGAACTCGCGCTCAGCCGAGGTTCAGATGCACCAATAAAACAGGCATGCGTGCACTTACAACCTGGGACGTTGCGTCTGCTGGCATCGGTCTTGTAAGAGAACCACACGCGACCGAAGTCATACCCATGATCTCTAACGTTACCAACAATGGGAAATTCCTCACACAAGCGCAAACCACCATCAGGCTCAAGCACACCAATCAAACGCCCAGCTTGGCAGGTGTTTGGCAATGGCCCTCCGCTGAGCACATCAAGCCAAGTTTGATGTCGTCTTTGACGGCGAGCGTCAATGACTTCTTGCTCGGTGGAGTCACTGATGCTGCGCTTTGTGTAGTGATCAAAAAATGGCGCTGCATCATCGAGTAACTTCCGAAACACGGTTGGCGAAGGTGGGCTTAGGCTGTTGTCTTTGGGCATGCCACGAAGCGGTGAGAGGAAGTGGGAGTCCACTAACATATTATTTTTTACGTAGTCCATAAGTGCTGGGACTTCATGTACATTCCGATTTGAAACCACTGTGTTTAGCAAAATTCCAAAAGTGCGACCACTTTTTAGTTGACGAGCTCTCAAAAAGTGCAATCGATTAATCGATGACTTAACTAATTCAAAAGCACCCGTCACACCATGGGTATCATCATGAGCTGCCTCCAATCCCTCCAAAGAAAACATAATCGTGAGTCGTACTCCTGGCATACGATCAAGTAATGCTTGAACCGCAACCTCAATCTGATGAGGCTGCGAACCGTTAGTGGGGATAAATACATGCTGCAGGGGATTTTTATCAAAAAATGCTCCACAGACTTCAGCCAAGTCACGTCTCAAGAAAGGCTCACCGCCAGAGACCCACAATATATTAAGGGTCCCCATGCTGGCTGCAATTTTTTGATACTCATTCAGCGTCAAGACGGAGACTTTTTGATTCAGACTCTCATGGTAATAACACATCGAGCAGCGATGATTACAGACATCAGTCACAGTCAAGATCAACTCACGAATCTCCAGCTTGTCCTCGACAATTTGGTTGATGAGAGTAAAACGCTTAACCTTTTCGATCACTGCATCGCTTAAACCTGCGCTTTTCAGCATATTTCGTCCATGCCGGATGAATGGCCTGCATTCCCATTTACTCTCAAAGTAAGCAATGTCTTTGAGGAGCTTTTGTATATCATTGCGAATTTTCTTGTACTCGTCAGACGGTCGAGCATTGTGGTGTATGACTGTCGTCTCAGGCGTATAAAACAGACGATAACCCGCTTGCCTCAGTGACAACCCTAAATCCTTGTCCTCTTCGCACCGCAAAAAATGCTCATCAAATCCGCCAACCATCGAAAATGCCTCTTTGCGCACCAGTAGGCACGTAGTTGGATACCAATCCACGAAGCCGGGCATCACCACGCCTGCGTCAGTCGGGTCCAACTCACCAAGAAATTCCATACCGATTTTGACTAGCTTTCCTTGAAGAAATTCTGTTTTGACGAAGGCAGGAGCGCAGATCACGGCTCCTTTAGGGCTAACAATCTTGCAACCTACGGCAGCCACATCGACTGATGAACCGATCGCCTGAAGCAAAGGCGGCAGCCATCCAGCGGTGACCTCAGTGTCGTTATCCAAGAACACCACATACTGACCTTTAGCAGCCTTTACAGCTAGGTTGCGACCGACACTCACACCAGGATTGTCTGTATTTTGAATAAGCCGCAATTGCGGCAAGGTCAGTTGCAACTGCTGCAAGCTTTGAACAATCTCTGGCCCGGAACCCATATCAACGACAACGATCTCATAGGGGCCTTCCGTGTGAGCCACAATACTGCGAATACAGCTTTCAGTCTGCTCCCAACGCAGGAGTGACAGTAAGATAACAGACACAGATACGTCAGAAGTTTTTACAGAAGTATTCATGGGAGCTGTCAGCGAGGACATCGGCATGCCGCGCAGCCAACGATTAGCAGGTAGGTGTGATTCATATTCAGCCTAGCTCAAATGTGGTCATGCCATAGGTGTCACCTAAGCGCACATCCCCTATGCTAGCTGTGTACATCCTAGCAGTCTCAAACATAGGCTGCATATGATGACGGTGAACAAGTGCCATTGCCCCTGCATTGCACTCGGGGACATCAAGAAAGACAGGGGTATTATTAGCCAATCTAGCGCAAAGCGATGCGTAAAGCTTCTCAGCAACGCACTCAGAGTTAGCAAATAGGGGGCCAATTTTGAAACCAATCCGACAGGGGCGGATGACTCCATAACCAGAGATCTCACCTTCTTCAATTAAACCAAGCGCGTAGCTGCCAGGTTGCCGGATCCATTGAGATATAAAAAATGATCTGTCTTCTGGAAAGAATAACCTGTCGAAAGTCTGAATCTTTGAAAGTGGTATCTGATCTAGGGGGACGGTCGAGGCATAAGAAAAATCTGACTCTAATCCATCCTCTCGTGAGCGACCTTCAAAGCGTATGTTTCGATGAGAAAGTTGAAAACCAGATTTTTGATAATTGCTTTGTTGTGCCAAAACACCATCTAATCCAATGACTCGACCATGCAAATGACGCATGCCCGCCTGCCAAATGTCCCAGCCAAAGCCGCGTCCGCGAAAATCTGGGTGAGCGATATAAAGGCCAATAAATCCAAACTGCTCCCCGTATTGCACAGCCGACATGACAGCGACAGCTTGATTACCCATCTTCGCGATAAAAAAGCCTCTGGGATCTGCCACACGAAATGACGCGGCATCGGATATGCCAGGATTCCAACCCTCTTGCGCAGCCCATTCAATGGCCATCTCTACTTCAGATTGCGACATATTTTCAATCGAAAGCATCATGATTTACTTTTTGTTGTTGGATGACTCATAAAGAGAATTCTATGACAGTTTGAGCGCCTCGAATTGAATGGTTGGCCCAAATAAATCCATATCTCCAATCTTATGACTCGCTTTAACTTTACCGGCAAAGTTGTGAGCCTGTGAGGCTTAAATATCTTGCCAGAGCATGCGAGTAGATAATGCTGCAAAGCACCATTACTGTATTGTTTTATCCCTTACCCAAAATTTGCGTAAGAATCACGCAAGTTCAAGCCGTTTCAATGGCAAATGATATATAAAGACAACTGCTTGCATGAGACAAAAAAGGTTATTTACGCATGTCTAGCCAGCCCCAAGAAAATCTCGACTTAACGCGCGATCCAACGTTTCCTCGACTATTGCTGTCGCACGCGCGGTTGCGGCCAACGCATCCTGCTTATCGCGAGAAGTTTCTTGGTATTTGGCAGACGGAGTCTTGGGCCGACGCAGCCAAGACTGTGCGTGAACTGGCTGGCGGACTCGCAAGCAAGGGCTTTGGTCGCGGCATGACCCTCGGCATCATTGGTGACAATCGGCCTCGCTTATATCAGGCAATGCTTGCTGCACATGCACTTGGCGGTATAGCTGTACCGTTATATCAGGACGCAGTCGCAACAGAAATGACATACGTGTTGCAGGATGCGGAGATCGGTTTTGCGTTTGCAGAAGATCAGGAGCAAGTCGATAAGCTGCTTGAAATAGCAGATCAGACTCCAGCACTACGCCATATTTTTTATCTCGATCCAAGGGGAATGCGGAGCTATGACGATGCAAGGCTTTGCTTTATTGATGAACTTTTGGAGACGGGACGCAGTTTCAATCAAGCAAAGTCAGACTACTTTGATGCGCAAGTTGCAATGGGTCACTCCAGCGATGTAAGCGTCATTCTCTACACGTCGGGTACGACGGGCAAGCCCAAAGGCGTTTGCCAAACACATGCATCGATGATTGGTGCCGGCCGAGGCGCCTGTGAGGTGGATGCGCTGTCACCTGCAGATAGTGTGATGGCTTACCTTCCAATGGCATGGGTAGGCGACTTTTTGTTTTCAATGGCCCAGTGTCTGGCCTCAGGATTTACAGTCAATTGCCCTGAGTCGCGAGAGACCGTTAGTACGGATATGAAAGAGATCGGTCCAACTTATTACTTCGCACCACCACGCGTGTACGAAGGACTACTGACTTCTGTCACGATTCGCATGGAAGATGCTGGTCGTATCAAGCGCAAGATGTTTGATTACTTCATGGGTGTTGCTCGGCAATGCGGCTCCAATCTATTGGATGGCAAGCCGGTGTCATTGGGGCAGCGCCTGTTGTACGCCTTGGGCAATATGTGTGTGTATGGTCCGTTACGCAATACCTTGGGCATGAGTAACATTCGTGTTGCCTACACAGCGGGTGAAGCGATTGGTCCGGACTTATTCAGATTCTATCGGTCTATCGGTGTGAACTTGAAACAGCTATACGGACAAACGGAAACATGTGCGTATGTCTGTATCCATCGAGACGGTGAGGTTAAATATGACTCGGTTGGAAAACCTTCCCCCGGCGTTGAGATTCGTATCGGAGACAACAGCGAGGTATTAGTGCGCGGCGTGTCGATGATGGATCGTTATTACAAAAACGAAGAAGCGACCAATGAGGCGTTTGACGCAGAGGGCTACTTCCACACAGGAGATGCTGGTGTCATCGATCGCGACGGAGATCTCCGCATTATCGATCGCGCAAAAGATGTCTCCACGCTCGCCAATGGAAAAGTGTTTGCGCCTAAATACATAGAGAATAAGCTGAAATTCTTTAGCTTTGTTAAAGAAGCCGTTGTGTTTGGTTCGGGACGCGAAACGATCAGTGCATTTGTGAATATCGACCTTGAAGCAGTTGGAAATTGGGCTGAGCGCCGTAACATTGCCTACAGTGGCTATGTGGATCTGACGGGTAATCCTGCTGTGGCTGAACTCATCCGTGGCTGTATTGAAAAGATGAATGAAGAATTATCTCAAGAATCAATGCTCGGGCATGCGCAGATCTCTAAGTTTTTGGTGTTGCACAAGGAGCTTGATCCTGATGACGATGAGCTGACGCGCACACGGAAGGTAAGGCGTGGATTTGTTGAGAGCAAGTATGCTCCGCTTGTAAGTGCGATATACGGCGGTTTGTCCGAACAGTTCATTGAGACTCAGGTGCGCTTTGAAGATGGGCGCGAAGGCAAGGTCTCGGCAACGTTGAAGATTCACGAGGTCCCCACGTTTGTCGTGGGAAAGGCATGACGACCGTTTAATGGACTGTCAATCACGTCGGACCTGTATCTTTAAGAAAACAAGGATCGTAAATGGCAAATCGGCAAATTGGCGATGTCATCTTAGATGTTGAAAATATTAGTTTGCGCTTTGGAGGAGTCAATGCGCTGACGGATATTTCATTTAATGTAAGAGAGCATGAGATTAGAGCGATCATCGGTCCAAATGGAGCGGGTAAGAGCTCGATGCTGAACTGCATTAATGGGGTGTACACGCCCCAGGCAGGTTCTATCTCATTTCGTGGCCAGACCTTTAGTCATATGAATAGTCGTCAAGTTGCCAAAATGGGCATCGCACGCACCTTTCAGAACTTGGCGCTCTTTAAAGGGATGAGCGTCATCGACAACATTATGACGGGTCGTAATTTGTTCATCCGAAGCAATATTTTGCTTCAAGCGCTTCGTCTCGGACCTGCAGAGCGCGAAGAAATCGCCAATCGCGAGAAAGTTGAGCACATCATTGATTTTTTAGAGATTCAGGCCCACAGAAAGATTTCAGTAGGCCAGCTTCCGTATGGCTTACAAAAACGAGTCGATCTCGCGCGGGCGCTAGCAATGGAGCCCCAAGTGTTGTTGCT
>JBIKOQ010000045.1:0-8145 GCA_044357955.1 Burkholderiaceae bacterium
TGGCCAACCAAGCGGATTACCCATCCGCCGATCTGGATGAGCACGGACCTGCGCGATGGTAATCAGTCACTGATCGAGCCCATGAGCGTCGAGCGCAAACTGCGTTTTTTCGACATGCTCATCAAAATTGGTTTCAAAGAAATCGAAGTGGGATTCCCCTCCGCATCACAAACCGATTTTGACTTTGTACGTAAACTTGTCGATGACAATCTCATCCCAGATGACGTCACAATCATCGCCTTGACACAAGCTCGCCCCGAACTCATCGAACGCACGGTTGAGGCAGCTGCGGGTGCCAAGCGCGCCATGATCCACTTGTATAACGCTTGCGCACCCGGTTTTCGCCGCATCGTCTTCAATATGAATCGTGAAGAAGTCAAGCAAGTCGCGGTCGAAGGCACCCAATGCGTCATGGCCTGCATGGCCAAATACCCGCAAACCGAATGGTTGTACGAATACTCCCCTGAGGTCTTTAGCACCACCGAACCCGACTTCGCGCTCGAGGTCTGCAATGCCGTCACCGACACGTGGAAACCCACACCTCAGCGCAAAATCATTTACAACTTGCCCGCAACCATCGAAGCGACCACACCCAATATGTATGCCGATCAAATCGAATACATGCATAACAACCTCAACAAGCGCGATAGCATCATCATCAGTTTGCATCCGCATAATGATCGCGGCACCGCCGTGGCTGCCGCCGAACTCGGCTTAATGGCCGGTGCGGATCGCGTCGAGGGGTGCTTGTTTGGTAACGGCGAACGCACCGGTAACGTTGATCTCGTGACCCTGGCCTTGAACCTCTACACCCAAGGCATCCATCCTGGCTTGGATTTTTCAGACATCGACGAAGTGCGTCGCTGCGTTGAGTTTTGCAATCAATTGCCCGTACATCCTCGTCATCCCTATGCGGGCGACCTTGTATTTACAGCCTTCTCAGGCTCGCATCAGGATGCAATCAAAAAAGGGTTCGCCGTTCAAAAGGCCGATGCGATTTGGGAAGTCCCTTATTTACCGATCGACCCTGCCGACCTCGGCCGCAGCTACGATGCGGTGATTCGCGTGAACAGCCAATCCGGCAAAGGTGGCGTGTCCTACTTGCTTGAACAAGAGCATGGCTTGGCTCTGCCACGTCGCTTACAAATCGAATTCAGCCGCGCGATTCAACGCGTGACGGACCAGACGGGTCGCGAAGTCACTGCCACCGATGTTTACAGCATTTTCAACAGTGAATACTTGGCTCAAACCGAGCCATGGAAGCTGATCAAGCATCGCATCACGGGCGACCCAAGCGCTGCCGAAGGCAAACTCTTCACGATCGAGGCGGAGTTTGATGTCGGCGGCGTGCGACGCACCTTGATCGGCTCAGGCGATGGTGCGATCTCTGCGTTTGTCGACTGTCTCGGTATTCCCGTGCGTATTATGGATTATCACGAACATGCCATCGGCATGGGTACAGACACCCGTGCGGCCTGTTACGTCGAAGCACGTATCGAAGAAGGTGCGACAGGCTTCGGTGTCGGCATCGACCGTGATATCGTCACCGCATCCTTCAAGGCTGTACTGAGTGCATTGAATCGGCACATCAACGCCGCCTAAGCACGCTGTTCTGCTTGCCCACGAGCGCCTTATTTCGGGCGCTCGTTTTCTTTTTGTAGTGCGACAATTTCCTCAGGCTCAAACCCTGCTGCCAAGCGAGCTTCAATATTAAATGGACCCTTCAGTACAGGAGCCCGATATTGAGCCGCCAGTTCCGCATACGTTTGTACGGGCTCAAGGCCGCGCGAAGCACACAACCAGCGATACCAATAATTACCGATCGCCACGTGCCCAATTTCATCGCGCAAAATAATGTCGATGATGCTCGCTCCCTTGGGGTCGCCCCCGCTCGCGAGCTTGTGGCGAACCGCTGGCGACGCATCCAATCCTCTTGCCTCCAAGGTCCGAGGTACAAGAGCCAACCGCGCTAGCACATCGTCTTGCGTTCGCTGCGCCATCTCCCAAAGTCCGTCATGTGCTGGAAAATCGCCATAGCGATGTCCCAAGGTATTTAAGTGCGACTCCAGCATTTGAAAGTGCTCAGACTCCTCGACTGCGACACCCCACCATTGCCGATAAAAAGTCTCGGGCATATTGGGAAATCGCCACACCACATCCAGCGCTAAATTAATCGCATTAAATTCAATGTGTGCTAAAGCATGTAGCAAAATCGCGCGGCCTTCACGTGTATGGACGCTGCGCAAACGCAAACCCGCAGGTGGGACTAGGTTAACGTATGGTCGGCCTGGAATAGGATCATGCGCCTGCAAAATACGTGCTGTATCAATCGGGACATCTGTCCCAACGTGATCCAACAGGGCGGCCTTATCGGCCCACGTTGTTTGCCCTAGCGCCCGTAGCGCAAGTTCCCGTAGCTCAGTCACGTTTCACTTAACCATTTTGTAACTCAATTGGTAATATTGCAATTATGTCTGATCTTCTCAATTCTACGCACACCACACCGCCTGCTCGCATCCCCGCTGCAGCACTTTTTCCTGGCTTGCTGGGCTTATTGCCTTTCTGGGGACTGGCCCTCTCGACGGAGCTCTCGAGCGGTCTCGACCCCTTGCTCGCCTTAATGGCACTGATTATGTACGGTTCGGTGATTCTTAGCTTTGTAGGTGCGCTTTGGTGGGGGATGGCTGTCCATGCCGCACCGTCGATACTTCGATCTGCGATGTTTGTCTGGAGTGTTGTCCCTGCCCTAATTGGCTGGGCCGCCATTATGACCGAGCCCAGCCTCGGCTTACGCATGCTGATTGGCGGCTTGGCGCTTCAGTGGATTCTGGATGGACTATTAATGCGCAATATGCCCAAGCTCATCCCGCTCTGGGTGTTCAGACTTCGCACCATGCTCACACTAGGAGCGACGAGTGCGCTCGGATTCGCTTGGTGGCAGCTAGCCTAGTCACCACCCCATCATCAGGATAAGCCTAGTGCCTTAAGCCGTGTGTGTCACAACTTTCTTTTTGCGGCTTTTTTTCTCTGGCACCGCCAGCATGGTGAAACGGCAAGCGGCTGCGCCACACCTACACGCATACTGTGCCTTAAGCTTTTTAGTGAGCTTTTCATCATCAATCACCAGACCGTAGTCGTAGTTGAGTTCCTCGCCGCGCTGGATATCCCGCTTGGCAACGATATGAACCCGCTTGCCACCCTTACCCTCAGTGCTCTCGCAATTAGGCTCACATGAATGATTGATCCAGCGCGCCTCATTACCCTCGTCATTCCCGTCAATCACTTTGCCGGAGCTCAATGAAAAAAAGAACGTATGAAAGGGATCATCAGGATTTGTTGGGTGGCGGCGATCCGCTTCTTTGGCACTGATTGTCTTGCCACCGTACTCGATAATTCGTGTACCTTCGGGAATATTGCGCGCAGCGAACACACCGTTGCCGTGCACCTTGGAACGCCTGACGATATGCCAGGTCTTTTCTGTTGTTGTCATGAATCGAGCGTCAAAAAATCAGGTGCGTTTAACACCAAAACAATGCTGTGCTTCGGGAAATTTACCGCCCCGCACCTCATCCGCATATTGCTGAACAGCGTTTCGCATGATCGTATCCAAATCCGCATAACGCTTGACGAACTTAGGCACGCGATTACCACTCAGCCCGAGCATATCATCGGTGACCAAAATCTGTCCGTCGCAAGATGGCGACGCGCCAATCCCAATCGTAGGGATGGCTACTTTTGACGTGATCTCAGCACCAAGCGCCTCAGCGACACCTTCAAGGACCACACCAAAAGCACCTGCTTTTTCCAGAGCTAGGGCATCTGCCAAAATCCGCGCGGCTGAATCAGGTGTTTTTCCCTGAGACAAATAACCACCCATCGTATTGACATACTGTGGCATCAGACCAACGTGCGCCAGAACAGGAATGCCTCGACTCACCAAATACTCCACCGTCTCAGCCATCACCTCGCCGCCTTCAAGCTTGACTGCGTCGGCACCCTGACTCAACAAGTATCCTGCGCTGCGAAATGCCTGAGCTAAAGACTCTTGATAACTACCAAAAGGCAAGTCAGCCACGATACACGCGCGTTTAGTGCCCCGCACAACCGCCGCCGTGTGATGACCAATCTGTTCGAGCGAAATCGACAGGGTATTGGGTAAGCCGTACGCCACCATCGCCGTCGAATCACCAATCAAAATAAAGTCGACATAATCATCGATCACTCTTGCCGTCGGCACACTATATGCGGTCAACGCGACAATTTTGCGTTGACCTTTGCAAGCCAACAATTGCGGAACTGTCATCCGTTTTACTTCTGCCTGCGCGTTCATCTTGATTCCCTATTCATTCATCGAGGGCAACTACCGTCGCTGCCTTCTTAGTCGCTTTCTTTACAACTTTTTTGACCGATTTCTTAACCGCTTTCTTAACCGCTTTTTTTACAGCAGTTTTTGTTGCTGTCGTTTTTGTTGCTTTTTTAACCGTTTTTTTCACGGCCGTTTTAGCGGCCGTTTTAGCGGCTGTTTTAGCAGCTGTTTTTGATGCGGTTTTTGCGGTTTTTGCCGTTGTTTTTGATGGTGTTTTGCGGCCCGGTTTTTCAGGACGGACTTCAAACTCAAAGCTCACCTTTCCGCTTTCGTCTCGCGCGAGATACGCCTTAAATTTGCGATTTGTCCGACTTGAAACAAATCCTTCTAGCAGATCTGTTTTGCCTGTCGTCAACAACTTGGACATTTGCTCCGCACTAATCTCTTGTTGCAAAATCACCTTGCCCGAGCGGAAGTCACAGTGACGTTCAGGACCCACAGACTTTTCGCAGATATAGCTCATGCCATGTTCAAACACCTGCGCTGAGCACTTTGGACATGCGCCCAACGGTGTATGCCCGGAAAAATCAACCGGTTCCTTTGACTCCTCATCACGTTGACCAAAATCAAACTCTAATTTTGAATCAGGATCTAGCTTCAAAATCGCCGCAAACGGTCGGCCCATTTTACTGATAAAACCCTGCATGGGACCGATACGCTTGTCAGTAATCAGCGTTTCGACTTCAGTTGGCTCAAACGTTCGTCCACCCGGATGTTTACCGATTGAAAAGTCACAACTCGTACATGCGTAACGACGATAGTTTTCTTTAACGACAGCACCACACTTCGGGCATGGTGTAGATAGCGTGACATAGTCGCCCGGAACAGTATCGCGATCGTACTCTTTCGCGCGCTTGACGATGACCTGTGTCATTTGCGCAATTTCACGCATAAACGCGTCACGCTCAAGCTCGCCTTGTTCGATCTGCTGGAGTTTGTGCTCCCACTCTCCGGTCAACTCCGGCGACGTCAGTTCCTTAACATCGAGCCCGTTAAGTAGCGTCATCAGCTGACGCGCTTTCGCGGTGGGAACCAAATCACGACCTTCACGCCGCAGATACGTTTCGTTTAATAAACCTTCAATGATTGAGGCGCGCGTCGCAGGCGTCCCAAGACCCCGCGCTGCCATCGCTTGGGCAAAGTCGTCATCATCGACAAGCTTACCGGCATTCTCCATCGCGGACAGCAGCGTACCTTCGTTGTAACGCGCAGGTGGTTTCGTGACCAATGCAATCGCATCTACATCTTCGGTACGAACGGACTCTCCTTCAACGACCGCAACCAGCGTGGCGTCTTCTTCTTGAACCTCGCGGCCATAGACCGCCAGCCAACCTGGTGAAACAAGCACTTTGCCTTCAGTTTTAAACTGATGCGCCTGTACCGTCGTGGTCCGTGTTGTCATGCGATATTCTGCTGAAGGAAAGAATATCGCCAAGAAGCGCTTGACCACCAAGTCGTATAACTTCGCCTCAGGCTCACTCAGTTCTTTAGGGATTTGCATTGTCGGAATAATCGCAAAGTGATCCGACACTTTCTTGTTATCAAAAATCCGTTTATTGGGTTTGACCCAGCCATTTTTGCCAATCGTTTTAGCGTGCGGTGCCAAGTGACGCGCGACACCCGCGCCCTCGGCAATGCCTTCAATCGTGGCGCGTACCGTATTGATATAGTCTTCTGGCAAATGCTTAGAGTCCGTTCTTGGGTAGGTCAGCGCCTTATGGCGTTCATACAGACTCTGAGCCAATGAAAGCGTAGCTTTAGCAGAAAAGCCGAACCGTCCGTTCGCCTCTCTCTGCAAGGAAGTTAAATCAAACAGCGCAGGTGCCGCCTCGGTTTTGGGTTTAGCAACCTCTGTCACCACGCCTGGCTGCGCGCGGCATGCCGCCACCACACTCTTAGCAGCCGCCTCAACCCAAAGTCTCGACTCATGCTTGGAAGGGTCTTCGGCATCTTTCTTAAAGTGAGGGTCAAACCAACGACCCTCATACAAGCCTGCCGCGGCGACGAAGGTCGCTCTCACTTCCCAATAGTTGCGTGGCTCAAAACGTCGAATTTTTTCTTCACGTTCAAACACGATTGCTAAGGTCGGTGTTTGCACACGTCCCACTGGCGTTTTAAAAAATCCGCCATCCTTACTATTAAAGGCGGTCATGGCACGCGTGCCATTGATGCCCACTAGCCAATCCGCTTCGGCACGCGAGCGCGCTGCCGCCTCGAGCGGCTTCATCGTGGCGTCCGGACGCAAATTTTCAAAAGCATCTCTAATCGCGTCCTGCGTCATAGACTGCAACCACAGGCGTTGCACAGGTTTTTTCTGACCTGCATATTGTTCGATGTAGCGGAAAATCAGTTCGCCCTCTCGCCCCGCGTCACACGCATTGATGAGTGCGCTGACATCCTTGCGTTTTATCAGTCGCACCAACATTTTTAGGCGCTCTGCTGACTTTTTGTCGCTCGGGTTTAACTCAAACTGTGGTGGAATAACAGGCAGATGCGTGAAGCTCCATTTTCCTTTGACCGGATCGTTTGGCGCAATCAGACTCAACAGGTGACCGACGCTTGAAGACAAGACGAAAGTGTCACTTTCAAAATAGTCGCCTTCACGCGTAAAGCCCCCTAGTGCCCGCGATATATCAAGGGCAACGGAAGGTTTCTCAGCAATAATTAATGTCTTAGTCATTCTTTTCCAAATACGGCTCTAGTCCGCAACACGCAAATTCCGAACCAAAAGATGGATTCAGTCTAGTGCGGATCATAAAAGCGGTGATTAATGCCGTGCAAGTTAGCACGACTCAGGCCTTGCGCCCAAACCGGGATCGCCGCGGCCCAAAAGCTCCTAACATCCTCAACAGGCAAGGGGTCAAAGCCCAATGCCACCCACGCACGCTTCAAAACACCGAGTGGATCGCTCAAGTCTAGGGCTGCAGCGCCATTTTGTTTAGAGAGCTTCTGCCCTGCATGATCGGTCACAAGAGGAACGTGCAAGTACTCTGGCCGAACCAGCCCCAACATCTTGCCCAACATCACTTGTCTCGCGGTGCTACTTAATAAATCTTCGCCACGGACCACGTGCGTCACGCCTTGTTCCGCATCGTCGACCACAACCGCTAATTGATAAGCCCAGATCCCGTCTGCACGCCGTAAGACAAAATCTCCCACCATTTGGTTCACATCCTGCTTCATTGGGCCCTGCCAGCGATCCTGAAAGACAACCTGCTCCTCTGCTACACGTAGCCTCCACGAGAGCGCCTGACGTCCTTTAGGCAGTCCTGAGCGACATGTTCCTGGATAAGGGCGCTCCCCATCAGGTAAATGTCCTTGTATCCTCAATACGGAGTCCGCAATTTCACGCCGAGTGCACCCACAGGGATAAACTAGGTTTAGCGACAAAAGGGTATCAAATGCCTGCTGATAACGACGTAATCGACGAGATTGATACAAAACTTCACCGTCCCACTGCATCCCAAGGGCCATAAGCTGTTGCAAAATGACACGATCTGCCCCAGGTACGTTGCGAGGGGTATCCAAATCTTCCATCCTGATGCGCCAAACACCATGATGTGCCTTGGCATCCAGATAACTCGCTAACGCCGCCACCGCAGAACCTGCGTGCAGGGGCCCACTCGGGCTCGGTGCGAAGCGACCGAGATAGACCGGCAGAGCTTGTGGCAAGTCAGTGCAGCAGACGGTCACCATCGTCGCGCAGGAGCTCTTCAAGAATCAAGTGGTCGACCTCAGACTCCTGACTCCACAACACCATCAACGCGATGATTTTGATC
>JBIKOQ010000047.1:0-7993 GCA_044357955.1 Burkholderiaceae bacterium
ATCCGCAATATGCTGATGTATAATTGTGATACAAATCACTAATACTGAAAATGTCGCTGCCTTCTCTAACAGGTTTGCAATGGAATTTACATGTCATTTCTTCGTTCTGTCTTTGTGTTAACGCGAACGACCTTTCTTTGGGCTTTTTTGTTTGCGCCCATCTTGACACAAGCTCAGAGTCTAACTGAAGCCGTGCAAATTGCGTTAGCGCAGTATCCAACAATTCTTGCCGCACAAGCTCGGGTAGACGCCTCTAAGTCTGACATTATTCGTGCTCAGGGACAGCATTATCCCCAAGTCAGTTGGCAAGGTACCGCTAGCAACTATAGCGGTATCAATGCTGATGGACCTCAGGCAGCGGGTGGTTTGATTCCAAATGATACGTGGATTCAGTCACCTAATGTTACGCTCAACGTCTGGTCTGGCTGGCGTATTCAGTCCGAAGTTGAGCGCAGCAGGTCTATTTCACAAGCGCGTGG
Organism: Burkholderiaceae bacterium; assembly: GCA_044357955.1. Lineage (GTDB taxonomy): Bacteria > Pseudomonadota > Gammaproteobacteria > Burkholderiales > Burkholderiaceae_B > Zwartia. The sequence continues at coordinate 480 of JBIKOQ010000047.1, forward strand.
CCATCAGGAGCGCATCACGCGAGATGAAGTTGCCTTGCTTGCGCTCGAGGGCTATATGAATTGGGCGCGCAACATTGAGTTGGTCAGTTTAGCTAGAAAAAATGTAGAGGCCCATCGGCGTATATTGAACGATGTACGTAAGATCACGCTGGTTGATCAAGGAAGGCGCATTGATCAAGATCAAGCTGAGGTTCGCTTTGAGAATGCCACCCTTTCTTTGCAGCAGCGTGAAACCGAGTTAGCAGTTTCTGCTCAGCGTCTTGAACGAATGCTGTTAGGTCCTCTACCCAAGACTCCCTCAGGCTTTACTAAGGTCACTGGTGAGCTTCCGTCCTCGCCTCAAGACGCGCTCTTGTCGATCAATAACGCACACCCACAGATTGCTGTTCAGTTGTCACAAATAGACGCTGCTAAAGCGGGCGTGAAATTTGCTCAATCCGGACATTCGCCGACTGTCAATATGAGTTATGGCAAGCAGGTTTCACAAGGGAGTGGTCAGGGCGATTACATTACGCAGGTCAATGTAAACGTGCCAATTTTTAGTGGAGGCTCTACCTATGGTGCTGTAGGTAGCGCTAAAAACGAGCTAATCGCAGTCGAACAAGGTTTGCGGGAAACGCAATTGATCGTCAAAGAGCGGTTACTGAGTCTTTGGCCGGAGTTACTTTCGGCCCGAGAACGAAAAAAACTTGGCGAGCGCCAAATTCAAACTGGGCAGAAACTTGTTGTGGGCTACGAGCAGCAGTTTCGGGTCGGGCGTCGCTCTCTATTGGATTTGCTGACTGTTCAAAGCGATTTGTACAGTTATCAGACGAGCATGATTCTCGCCACTTTTGATGAGCGTGTTGCTCACGCGAAAGTACTCGCTGCAATGGGTAGATTGGCACTTGCCTATCAAGCTCCTATCACCAAAACAAATATCAAATAGGGTTCTCGCTCACCCAAAAAACGATTACTCGTTTTATCGGCTGATCAAACATTCATCACTATGCAAGAAAACTTGCCAAAGCAAAACGACGATGCGTTATTAACGTGCATCGCACTCATTACCAAATTGTTTGGACTGCCGATTCATCTGTCAGCATTGAAGTCTGGGTTTGCGTTAGACGATCAGGGCCGAGTGCCTACCGGGGCGATCCCGGATCTTGTCCGTCGCCATCACATGATGGCTGCTTGGTCACGCCATCTGCCCTCAAGTATGCCGAATTACGCACTGCCTGTGGTTGTGCCATTTATCGATGGCCGAGCCGTAGTATTGCGTTCAATAAAAGACGGGGTAGCAACAGTGCTGTTTGCCGAAACAGGCATGACAGATCAGCACTTGACGATCGAAGAACTCGATGCGCTTGCAACCGGCGAGTTATTAGTCATAAAGCCACCTCCAAAAAAGGGTGCTCAACAACTTGTTGGTTTCAAAACTGCGGCATTCAGCTGGTTTTGGGACACGATGTGGCGATTCCGTCACTTTTATTACGATGCGATGGTAGCAACGGTTGTCGCAAATTTACTGACGCTTGCAACGGTTTTTTTTACGATGAATGTCTTTAATCGGATTATTCCGGCCAAGGCATACACCTCATTATGGACGTTGACGATCGGCGTGGCTTTAGCGATGCTGCTTGAGTTTGCGATGCGGCTCATCAAGGCTCGATTGGTTGACCAAGGCGGTAAAAAAGCGGATTTGGCAATCAATGCCACACTGTTGCGTGAGATTATGGCCGTACGACTGGATCATCGGCCTCAGTCTATTGGAATTTTCGCGAGCTCGATGCGCGACTTCGAGGCCTTGAGAGATTTTTTCTCTTCGTCACTGTTTGTCGCGATTGCTGATTTGCCGTTTATTGTGATGTTCTTGGCGTTAATCTGGGTCATCGGTGGACCGATTGTCTGGATTCCGATCGCGATCATCCCGATATTGCTGATCATGAGTTTTTTAATTCAGAGGCCATTGATGTTGGCAATGCGCCGAAATATGCGCGAAGCCGGTGAGCGTCAGAGCGTATTGATGGAAGCCATGATGAATCTTGAAATGCTCAAGGCTCATAATGCTGAGAGTTATCTGCAGCGTCGCTGGGAGAATGCAAATATTGCTTCTTCAGATTCGTATATGGAGATCCGTAACCGTTCGGCCGTTGTGATTGGTATCACGACAACCTTGCTACAGGTTTGTTCGGTGGGTGTCATCGTCTTGGGTGTCTATATGATTCATGCCAATACACTGACGTTGGGTGCTTTGATTGCTTGCAATATTCTCGCCGGACGCGCGGTGATGCCGCTTGGCAGCATTGTGCAGTTAGCCACGCGTTATCAGCAAGCTAAAACATCTCTTGAAACATTAGATGGACTGATGAAGCGTCCACGTGATCGTGATTATGATCATCGCTACATTGTCCCTGAGTCTTTCACGGGAGCGTTGCGTGCGGATAATGTTGAGTTTGAGTATCCCAGTGAGCATCCTCAGCCAGCACTCAATAAAGTATCTGTCAGTCTGGCGCCAGGCGATCATTTGGCGCTACTGGGTCCTGTGGGTTGCGGAAAGAGTACCTTGTTAAGAACAATGGCGGGGCTCTACAAACCTAAAAGCGGTAGCGTACTCATTAATGATCTCGATATTTTGCAGATTGATCCAACAGAACTACGATCGAAAATTGGCTATGTTGGTCAAGACGCGCAATTATTCATGGGCTCCCTGAGAGAAAATCTGGTCTTGTCCGATAGCTGGATTAGTGATGCTCGAGTCACTGAAGTGCTTAAAAAGTTGGACTTATACAAGGTTGTCGCCGCACATCCCAGAGGCTTGGATATGCCCTTGACTGAAGCAGGTGGCGGCTTGTCGGGTGGTCAACGCCAATTGCTGACGGTTGCTCGACTGATGCTTAGAGATCCCGTTTTTGTTTTCATGGATGAGCCGACGGCCAATATGGATCAAGATACCGAGGCGCGTGTCATACGCGTTCTTGGCGAGTGGTTAACAGGTAAAACGCTTTTGATTTCAACGCATCGACCACAACTGTTGGCGTGGGTGAATCGTATCGCTGTCATGCAAAAGGGACAAATTGTTTCTGAAGGGCCTCGAGATGAAATTTTGCAAAAACTCTCTAAGGGTGCCCAGGCCAAGAAACAATTAAACGCTGAGAAAATCTCTGATGCTTCTCCTTCACAGACTGAACCATTAGCATGACTAAGCCCTTGAAACCAAAAAAGTACTCGTCCAATTACGGGGTCTCAACGCTTGATCAAGATGAGCGTCGGTCCAGCCGTTACATGATTTGGGTGACACTGGTTGTTCTTTTTGTGGCAATCGGTTGGTCAGCGATATTTTCTCTTGATGAGGTTACCGTCGCGCAGGGTAAAGTCATTCCGACGAGCCGTGGTCAAGTTGTGCAGAGTCTCGAGGCGGGTCTTTTGCGTGAGATTCTTGTTCATGAGGGGCAAAAAGTCTCCGAAGGCGAAGTACTGCTGCGGATCGATGATATGCGCGCCGGATCCATTTATCGCGAAGCGTTTGAAAAGTGGTTGTCACTGACTGCACAGTCCGCACGTCTTAGTGCGGAAGCTTATGACATGCCTCTTCAATTCCCCAAAACTGTTCTAGAGCATCCCGAGATTATTAAAAGAGAGTCTCAAGCTTTCAAGGCACGAAAGGAAGCGATGGATCAACAAGTGGTCGCGCTTCAAAAGTCTTTAAAGGCGCTTTCACGAGAGATTGCCTTAACAGCGCCGTTGGTTAAACAAGGTGTTGTTTCAGAGGTCGAACTCCTGCGTCTGCAACGTCAGGAGTCAGGGATTGAGGGGCAAATCGCAGAGCTGCGGACACGATATTTCGCAAATGCGAATAATGAATTAGTCAGGGTTGATTCTGACTTGGCGCAGGCCAACGAAATGCTGAGAAACTACGAGGACGTATATAAGCGCACGGTCATCCGCGCCCCCATGCAAGGTGTAGTCAAGGAAATTAAGGTCACGACGATTGGTGCGGTGATTGGAGCTGGTCAGGTGATTTTGGAAATTGTGCCATTGCACGAAGAAATGCTTGTTGAAGCTTTCGTCCCTCCGACTGAAGTTGCCTATCTAAGGGTAGGTCAACCCGCCACGGTGAAGCTCAGTGCCTATGACTATGGCCATTATGGTGGCTTGGATGGCGTCGTTGAGTTGTTGAGTGCGGATGCATTAACTGATGAAAGTAAAACGGGTGGTCGAGCCACGTCGAATCCTGTGAACATAGAGCCAGGCTTTTTCAAAGTCTTAATTAAAATTTTGAATCCAGGCGTGGAACGCAAAGGTATGAAGCTCATTCCTCAGCCTGGAATGACGGCGACGGTTGATATTTTGACGGATAAAAAGACCGTGTTGGAATATTTGTTTCGTCCTGCTCAATCCTTTAAAGAAGCACTCAGGGAGCGATAGGCTCAGTCTGCTGGATGGGCTGAGCGAGTATGGCCTTTCTTGATTGAGTCAAGGCACCCAAAAGGCTACCAGAATATCCGGCTGTCGGAATTTCAGTAGTCTGTTGATTCGTTTGATAGGCTTCGGCTAGCTTTCCGATTGCTGCAAGAAGACGTCCCTTAAAAATATGCTCTTCAAAGGTCGCGATTGTCGCACTGCTTTGATAAGAAAACAGGTCGTTTTGAACAGTGAGCAAATCTAGTAGAGAGCGGCGTCCAATCCGGAATTGTTGGTCATAGCCTTGGACGAGCTTGATTCCTGTCGTCACTTGACGTTGTGCAAGCTCCTTGCGTGACCTGGCGTTTTGCAGCTCGGGCCAAAGACTCAAAATACGTTCCTTGAGGAGAATCCGCGCTTCGCTGAGACCCTGCTGAGTCGCGAGTAGCTCATTACTCGCGCTACCAACGGCGCCATATGTCGCTCCACCACTAAATATTGGAAATTTAATTGAAATCTGAGTAATGAAGTCACCCTGACCGGTGCCTTGAGTGAATTGTTTGCCATAACTCAGATCGACTGTTGGAGAATATTGCGAGCGAGCCGAATCAAGCGACGCTCTTGCAGCCTTTATTTGGGAAAGCTGAAGCGCAATGGCGGGATGTCCGTCGTTAATGAGTGCGACAGCAAGTGCTGCTGTTGGAGGGAGGTCACCACGAATGTGATCAATGCCGACAGGCTTGGATGGCGCCGGTCCAAGAAGCATGCGCTCCAGACGTTGGCTGGCGACGGCTAACTCTGTTTCCCTCAGTTTCAATGTCAAGGCAGCATTTTCAAAACGGACTTCGGCTTGGTATTGATCGATCATGCGTCCTTGATCAACATAGGTGATTTTTTTGACATCATTGAGAATGCGTTGGTGTGCGAGGACGTTGGCGCGTGCCAGATTAACCAACTCAAGTCCGCGCGCCCAATTCATATATCCTTCGAGGGCAAGTAAAGCGACCTCATCACGGGTCAGTCGTTGTTGGTAAAAGCGTGCGGCTGATGTGGATTTGGATCGGTCCACATCAGCCTGAATGCGTCCGCCTGCCCAAATGTTGAGGGTGACGTTAGGAGACTGTATCCATGTGTTGTCAGGAAGTAGGCCTGAAGCGGCGGCGGCGCCGTTGGAATTGATCCCGCTGTAATTACTGGTCGTCCCTTGCCAACTGACCTGCGGGTAATGTTGACCCTGAGATTTCAGGATATCTGAGCGCGAGGCCTCGTAGCGCGCGTGGGCAGCAATAATGGATGGGTACTGTACTAAAGCAGAACGTATCGCATCATCCAAACTTTGACTTGATGCCATAGTCTGAAAGAGGCCCAGACCGAACAAAATTGTCAGCCTGAAACCATTAATCTTAAGTAAATAACCTAATTTCACAAGGAATGTCACAGTCTTTCAAGTAGCCGTCAATCATAGCAGAGCTCGCGCTCCCCAGACCGTTAGACGCTGAGACATTGCCTGTCATGTTTGAGGCCTCGAATCATATTTTTAATTCGCGAATCTCTTGATGCACTGGCTGTTGCGTCACCAGTGGCGCTAGCTAGAAAAATGACGTTTCTGATTTCACCTGAACCGAGCATGAGATTGAAATCCTCTAGCGTTTGAACGCAAACACGATCAAAGCATTTAAGAAAAGCCCGCATAAAGATAAAACTTTCCTTAAGGTTTGTAGAGTCAATGCCAGGTGTCAATTCCAATAGCAGGATGAAACGTTGTTTCAACTTTGAGAGGTTATTCAATAAGGCTTCTGGAATGTCCGCACTGAGGAGTCGGGCATCCAGTTTAAATATCAGTGCATCAACAGGCTTTGAATCAAGAGAGTATGTCGCCAGAGTCTCAAGGGAAGCGGAGGGTATGTGTTCAATCAACAACTCACTTTTGTTTGACTGAAGGGATGTTCTGTGAAGGGTCAGCCAATGCAATGCGTTTGTAATACCTTCGACAGAATTATTCCAAGTGTAGGTCGAACGCATGAGTGTGTAGCCTAACTTTCTACGTTGTTGCCAAGCCTCTGACGGGTTGATGACTTCATCATAGGCTTCTTGCAACAGAGACGAGAGCGCACGCGTATCGGGGGTCACCCAGCAACTATCAGAGGACTTGAGATGACTTTGTGAGAAGTCGAAATGAAAGGGAATGAGGCTCGCGGTGTGTGTCGTGCAAAAATCCGTATGGGCGCCAAAGCCTGTCACGATGACGGGTAAGCCAAGCGCAAGGGCTTCTGCAGCAGGCAAATTAAATCCCTCTCCTCGGGTGGGCAGTACGAGTGTATGTGACGAACGATAGAGTGCGTTAAGACTCTCTTTTGACACATCATTCTCATCAATAATGACGCGCGGTGGATTTTTTTTAGTCTTGGAAATTTGCGCGAGTTGTTGGTGAATCTGATTATGTGGATTTGGAAAGGTTTTGATGTAGAGTTCGACATGATCGTTTGCATCGAATTGTTGAATGAAAGAGGCGAGTAAAAACTCAGGACCTTTTCTATCAAATACTGATGAAACATGAAGAAATCTAAATGGTTGACCAGGCCCGATTTCATGCAAGGTCATTAATGGCGCTGTGTAATCGACGAGATGATCGACACCCATTGGAATAACGAAAATAGGTTGAAAGCAGCCTGAATTGCGCAAAGCAATTGCGACAAATTCGGCGGCGACTAAGATCGCGTCAAATTGTTGATTCAAGAGGGCAACAGTTGCAGCGGGAACACTCGTTTCTTCCCAAAAGAAAATGATGAATCGCAGATCAGCAGCTTCATCGTCGGTGATGACTGGATAGTGATGAACGATCGAGACGATGGGTTTTTTAGAATCGAAAGCACTCTTGTTGTTGATTACCGAGCACAAGTCGCGATCGGTGATCTCTGGTAATTGTTGTAGAGTTTTTTTGACACCGTCGTCAAACGGAACAAAAAGGGCTTGGTTGTTGCTGCGTTGATTGAGTGCAATAGCGAGTGCACGGTTGACGATGGCTAGGCTGTAATGACCTTTTGCATGACCGGTGAGTCGAAAAAGGAAATGATTGGATTGAACGCCCTCAAACAAAGACAAAGAGTGGGGTAGGGTTACTTTATGTGGAA
>JBIKOQ010000048.1:0-7581 GCA_044357955.1 Burkholderiaceae bacterium
TTGACCAAACTCGACCAACTCCCCCAGGTACATAAAGGCCGTAAAGTCCGAAACCCGGGCGGCCTGTTGCATGTTGTGGGTCACGATCGCCACGGTGTAATCAGATTTCAATTCATGCAACAAATCCTCAACCTTGGCAGTCGAGATGGGGTCCAGTGCCGAAGTGGGTTCGTCAAACAGAATCACCGAAGGCTTAACTGCCACAGAACGGGCGATACACAGACGCTGCTGCTGGCCGCCTGAGAGCGACAAACCGCTTTGGCTGAGCTTGTCTTTGACCTCTCCCCACAAAGCGGCTTTGGTCAAGGCCCACTCGACACGGGCATCCATGTCGGCCTTGTTGAGGTTTTCATAGAGACGCACACCAAACGCGACGTTGTCATAAATCGACATGGGAAAAGGGGTTGGCTTTTGAAACACCATGCCAATACGCGCACGTAACATGTTGAGATCCTGCTTAGGATCCAAGATATTTTCACCGTAAAAATTAACTTGCCCTTCGGCGCGCTGGCCCGGATACAAGCTGTACATACGATTCAGTGCGCGCAGCAGCGTGGACTTGCCACAGCCTGAGGGACCAATGAACGCTGTGACGTGACGTTCAGCAATATCCAGATCAATATTTTTCAGACCTTGGAATTTGCCATAGAAAAAGTTCAGACCGCGCACCTCGAGGGCATTTTTCAGGGGGGCTGCAGTAGCTTGATTATTCATGTAGGGATTCCAGAAGGTTAACCAGAAGATCTTTCGCGGAAGACCACACGAGCGATGATGTTGAGCACCAATACGGTCAGCGTAATTAACAAAGCACCCGCCCAGGCCAGACTGACCCAGTTGTCATAGGGACTCATCGCGAATTGGAAAATCACCACAGGCAAGTTTGCCATCGGTGCATTCATGTTGGTAGAGAAAAACTGGTTGTTTAGCGCGGTAAAGAGCAGAGGCGCTGTTTCACCGCTGATGCGCGCCAAAGCCAGCAACAAGCCCGTCATCACACCGGCACGCGCTGCACGCAATGTCACGTAATTAGTGACTTTCCAGTGTGGCGCACCCAAGGCAAAGGCCGCTTCGCGCAGATTACCAGGCACCAGTCGCAACATGTTTTCAGTGGTACGCAACACAACCGGGATGGCGATCAAGGCAAGCGCAAAAGATCCCGCCCAACCGGAAAAGTGTTTGACTTGTGCCACAAAAATTGCGTAAACAAACAAGCCCAACACAATCGAAGGCGCGGACAACATGATGTCTGTCACGAAACGTGTCGTGGAGGCGAGCTTGTTGTCGTCACCAAACTCGGCAAGATACACACCCGCAAAAATGCCAATGGGTGTCGCGATAAGAGCGGTCACACCAATCATCATCAAACTACCCACGATGGCATTGGCCAAACCACCGCCTGGCGTACCAGGCGCGGGGGTAGACTGAGTGAAAATGGTGAGGCTCAAGCCGGCAAAGCCATTTTTAAACAAGATGAATAAAATCCAAAGCAAGACAAACAACCCTAGGGCCATCGCAAACATGGAAAGCGATAGACCGAGCGTGTTGACGAACTTGCGGCGCCGATAAAGACTGGTGTTCATGTTGGTATTCATTAGGTCTTGGCCCCTTGCGCTCTTTCAGTGCGCAGAATCATGATTTTCGCGAACGCCAACACCACGAAGGTAATGACAAACAGGAGGAATCCCAAGGCAAACAACGTCGCTAGGTGAAAATCATCCGCCTCACCAAATTCGTTGGCCAAGGTCGAAGCGATGGACGTACCAGGGGCAAAGAGTGACTCACTGATGCGTTGTGAGTTACCAATCACAAAGGTCACCGCCATGGTCTCACCCAAAGCGCGTCCCAAGCCGAGCATGATGCCGCCGACTACACCTTTTTGTGTATACGGCAAAACAATGTAACGAACGACTTCCCAAGTGGTACAGCCTAAGCCGTAAGCAGACTCGCGCAAAATGGGGGGTACGATTTCGAACACATCGCGCATCACCGCTGCGATGAAAGGCAGCACCATAAAGGCCAAAATGATACCTGCCGCCAACAAGCCAATACCGTTCATTGCGCCACCGAACAAGGGGCCAATCAAAGGCATTTGTCCAAGGGTGGATTGCAAGGCAGGCTGACCATACTCGGCAAACAGAGGAGCGAAAATAAATAATCCGAACATGCCATAAATGATGGAAGGCACCGCAGCCAACAGCTCAATCGCTGTACCAAGTGGGCGACGCAACCAAGTTGGACACATCTCGGTCAAAAACAGGGCAATACCGAAGGCCAGAGGCACGGCGATCAGAAGCGCAATAAAAGAGCTGACGAGCGTGCCATAAATGGCAATCGCCGCTCCAAAATCTTCGTTGATAATGTCCCACTCTTCAGTCCAGATAAAACTGATACCGAACTTTTTAAAAGCAGGCCAGGCGCTAAACATCAGCGAAATCAGGATGGCCGCCAGAGCCACCAACACCAAAATTGCAAACAACATCGTGACTTTGTGAAACAAAAAGTCCTGAATACGCTGCTTTTTGACCACCGCCATCATGCGTGGGTCCAACATGCCGCTTGTCGTTGGGGGCGTACCCATCTAGTACTCCTTAGAACCGAATGTCCAGACCCATCGGGTCTGGACAGTCTGCAGTCTGATTTGAGATCTAAACCTTTATCTCTACAGGGATAAAAGTTTAAAGATGATACTAGAGCTTAGTTCTTGATTTGCGACCAAACTTTTGATGCGATGGCATTTGTCAACGTTTCTGGCAGAGGCACGTAATCCAAATCCAAGGCCAGCTGCTGACCGTCTTTGAAGGCCCAGCTAAAGAACTTGATAACGTCTTTGGATGCTTGCTTGTTGGCGGGCTCTTTGTACATCAGCACAAAAGATGCACCTGTGATGGGCCAAGAAGCAGCACCTTTTTGCTCAACCAGCGAAATACCCATGCCTGGTACGCTGAACCAATCAGCACCGGCGGCTGCGGCAGCAAACGTCTTTTCGCTTGGCGCTACATACTGGCCATCTTTGTTCATCATTTGCAAATACTTGATGTTGTTTTTCTTGGCATACGCATACTCAACGTAACCGATCGAGCCTTTCACACGAGTGACGTTGGCTGCAACACCTTCGTTACCCTTGCCACCAACCGAACTGCCTGCCGGCCACTTCACTGCGGCACCCTTGCCAACCTTGTCTGCCCAGGGCTTGCTGACTTCGTTCAAATAGTCAGTGAAAATAAAGGTTGTACCGGAGCCGTCAGCACGGTGAACCACTGTGATCGACTGATTTGGCAATTTTTTACCAGGATTCAGAGCAGCAATCTTGGGGTCATTCCAGTTTGTAATGGTGCCCATAAAAATATCGGCCAGGACGGGTCCTGTCAATTTGAGCTCAGCTTGCGCAAAGCCGTCAAGGTTGGCGATCGGAACGACACCGCCCAGAATCACTGGAAACTGGACCATACCGTCTTTCTCAAGCTGTGGACCGGCAACCGGCGCATCAGACGCACCAAAGGTCACCGTTTTAGCGCGAATCTGGCGCAAGCCGCCCGAGGAGCCGATGGACTGGTAATTCAGGTTGACGTTTTCACTCTTTTTGTAGACTTCAGCCCATTTGGCGAAAATCGGATAAGGAAACGTGGCGCCTGCGCCAGTAATGTCGGCAGCTTGCACGGACAGTGCAGCAACGCACATGGCAAGGCCGGCTGTCAGGGAAGTCAGAACACGTTTGATCATTTTCAGTCCTCAAAAAACTATTGATATAAGTAGTTATTCACTACAAATCAAATGGTAAGGATCAAAAATGACGATTTCGTGACAAAACTGAAAAAAATGGACTATTTGACGTCAGAGCCTAGTTTATCCATCAAATGTTGGTGCAGGGAAAATGGCACACGGCGGTTGCGGATCAGCTCATACACACCATCAGGCTGCTGCAGCCAGGCGCGTTGGTTATCTCGCAAGGCATCTGTAAACGCCTCGTCGATGACCCGCTTTTTGAGATCCGGATGATTGACAGGAAAGGCGATTTCGACGCGTCTGAAGAAATTACGATCCATCCAGTCTGCTGAGGAAAGATAAACAGACTCTCGACCATTGTCATAAAAATAAAACACACGGGAGTGTTCGAGGAAACGCCCGACGATCGATCTCACTGTGATGTTTTCGGACAAACCCGTGACGCCAGAGCGCAGGGCACAGACGCCCCGCACGATGAGATCGATTTTGACCCCCGCTTGACTGGCTTTGTAGAGCTCCTGAATCACCAGAGGCTCGAGCAGAGAATTCATTTTGGCCAGTATCCGCGACTTTTTACCCGCGCGGGCTGCCCGCGTTTCCGCCCGAATCATGCTGATCACCGTACTGTGCATGGTGAAAGGCGATTGCAGCAACAATTTTAGTTTGCGACGCTCGCCGAGCCCGGTCAACTGCGAAAACACCAGATCCATATCCTCGCAAAGCTTTGGATCTGCGGTCAGCAAGCCAAAATCGGTATACAGACTGGCCGTACGCAAGTGGTAGTTGCCGGTCCCCATATGCCCATAACGACGGATGCGGCCTTTTTCTCGACGCAGGACCAGGGCCATTTTTGCGTGGGTTTTATGACCCACGACGCCGTAGACGACGTGCGCGCCGACTTCCTCGAGACGGGCAGCCCAATTGATATTGGTTTGCTCGTCAAAGCGTGCCATCAACTCCACCACCACCGTCACTTCTTTGCCTGCCTTGGCTGCGGCAAGCAACAGGTGCATGAGTTCGGAGTCTTCGCCCGTACGATAAATCGTCTGTTTGATTGCCACGACTTCGGGATCAAAGGCCGCCGCAGTCAAAAAATCCAGCACAGGCTTGAAAGACTGATAAGGATGGTGCAGCAAATGGTCTTGTTTGGCGATCGCCTCGAAAATAGCGGGCGAGCGCGGGGACAAGGTATTGAAAGGTTTGGGCACACAACCCTGAAACTCGGGAAAAAGCAATTTGGGCTCTTTGACCAGATTGCAAATCTGCATCAGACGCGCAACGTTGGCAGGACCATTGACACGGTACGTATCGGCCGCGGTCAGCGAGAACTCTTTTTGTAAAAAGGTTTCAATATGGGGCGGCGTGTTGTGATCGATCTCGAGCCTGACCGCTGAGCCAAAGTTACGCTGGGAGAGCTCGCCCTGAAGGGCCTGCCGAAGATTAGTCACCTCTTCTTCGTCTACAAACAAATCACTATTGCGCGTGACACGCCACTGGTAACAGCCCTCCATGTGCATGCCCGGAAACAAATCTCCGACAAAGGCACGTAAAAAACCAGTCAGCAAAATGAAACCGTGTGGTGCACCAGATACCGCGGGAGGAACCTTGATCAAACGTGGCAAGGCGCGCGGAGCCTGGACAATCGCAATCGTCGACTTGCGCCCAAAGGCATCGGCGCCGGATAGAGGCACAATAAAATTCAGACTCTTGTTGTAGACCCGCGGGAAAGGGTGTGCAGGATCCAGACCGATTGGGGTCAGCAAGGGCATCACATCGCGATGAAAGACCTCGCGGGCCCACTTTCTCTGCGCCGCATTCCATTCAGACGCCTGATGAAGCACGACGCCTTCGGCTCTCAGCGCCGGTAAAACCTGTTCATTAAGCAAGGCGTATTGCCGATCGACCAGCACATGCACCGCCTGCTGGACGCGCTCGAACGCATCCTCGGCCGTGAGCCCGTCAGGTCCGACCAAATACGGATGTTGGGCGATCTGAGCCTTGAGACTGGAGACCCGGATTTCAAAAAACTCATCGAGATTGGAGCCTACGATACAGACGTAGCGTAATCGCTCTAAAGCGGGTGTATCTGTCCGCTCGGCCATCGCCAGTACACGCTCGTTAAACTGTAACAGCGACAACTCACGGTTGAAGTACAAGGGTTCGGCTTTTTTTCTGGCGGGCATCTGGGCAAAAACCTATATGTAGGTAAGTGTGGCACGATTCAATGCTTTTAAAGACATGATAGCGGCATTTTCGTGTTCAAAGCATACCTTGCCTTTATGACAAACTTTTTACAAGATACCCTTTTATAATGGTCGGATTGCAATTAGGTTAAACGTTATGAAACACCTGTTGGCAGCAGTAGATTTGGGATCCAACAGCTTTAGGCTGTCTATCGGACGGGTCGCCGAACAAAATGGCGCCAAACACATCTATCAGATCGACCGACTCAAAGAAACCGTGCGTCTAGCCGCTGGTTTAGATGCCTCCAAACATCTCAATCAAGAAGCCATCGACCGCGCCATCGAGGTCTTACAGCGCTTTGGTGAACGCTTGCGCAGCTTTCACCCTGATCGTGTTCGGGCAGTCGCCACCAATACCTTCCGAGTGGCCCGCAATGTCGCGGACTTTTTGCCACTCGCCGAGGCTGCACTAGGTTTTCCAATCGAGGTCATCGCCGGTCGCGAAGAAGCGCGCTTGATTTATACCGGTGTAAGTCACACCCTGCCCATTTCATCTGAGAAAAGACTGGTGATCGATATCGGTGGGGGCTCAACCGAAGTGATTATTGGTCGAGGTGATGAGCCTCTGCTCACCTCTTCGCTTTACATGGGTTGTGTGAGTTTCAGTCAAAAATTTTTCCCTGATGGCCGTATCGATGCACACAGGATGAAACTCGCCGAACTCGCTGCCCGTCGCGAAATCGAGGTCATTACCAAACCCTATAGAAAAATGGGGTGGGAAACGGCCTATGGTTCTTCGGGTACGGCCAAAGCACTGCTTGCGATTTTGACCGATGGAAAGCTGACCACCGGCGGTATTACGCGCGAAGGCCTAGAACGCCTCAAAACCAAACTGATTCGCGCGGGTCGCGTGATTGCCAATGATCTGCCTGGTATCAAGGTCGATCGCACGGATGTGTTGACCGGCGGTTTGGCGATCATGAGCGCCTTTTTTGATGAAATGCGTGTCGAAACCATGACCACGGGCGACGGCGCGTTACGTCTTGGTGTCTTGGTCGACTTAGCAGGACGCGAAGAAGCCCATGATCGTCGCGATGAGTCGGTCACGGCCTTTATGAAACGCTATCACGTCGACCTTCGCCAGGCAGCCCGCGTCAAACGCACTGCCTTAAGTCTTTTTGAAAGCTTGTTCCCAAACCGTGGCGAACAAGACGAACTCAGGCATACCCTGAGCTGGGCGGCCGATCTCCACGAAGTCGGTATGTCGATCGCACAGGCTGGATATCACAAGCACAGTGCCTACATTTTGAACAATGCGGATATGCCGGGTTTTTCGCGGATCGATCAATTGCAACTTGGGCTATTGGCGCTTGTGCATACTGGTAAGCTCGCCAAAGCTCAGTCGCTCGTCAAAAATCGCGATCAATGGCTCGCGATTTTATGTTTGCGCTTAGCTGTGCTGCTGTGCCGCCGCCGCGAGGATGTGACGCGTCTGCCGCTCTCTATCGGTATTCAAGACAACGCTATTGTCTGCGAGGTCGATAAAAAATGGCTGGCCACACATCCGCTCACCGATTTTTCACTGCACGGTGAGGAGTCCGAATGGAGCAAGGTCGGCTTTGATTTTGAGCTGATTCTCGTCTGAAAAATCAGGTCAGACTCATCGGATTCGCTT
>JBIKOQ010000049.1:0-7573 GCA_044357955.1 Burkholderiaceae bacterium
TTGGCAACAGCGGCGCTGTTCATGGAAACTTTGTCAGCACCTGCATTTAATAGGCGTTGAATATCACTGACTTGGCGTACCCCACCACCGACCGTCAGGGGAATAAAAACCTGTGAAGCGACTTGTTCGATGATGGGTAGGATTAAATCGCGGTCATCACTTGTTGCGGTGATATCCAGAAAGGTCAGCTCATCGGCACCTTGCTCGTTGTAACGATGCGCGATCTCGACGGGATCGCCCGCATCCATCAACTGGACAAAATTAACGCCCTTTACCACGCGACCCGCCGTCACATCGAGACAAGGAATGATTCGACGTGTCAGCTCACTCAGTGTGTTGGGCGCGAGAAGGGTTGTCATGGTGCAAGTTCGTCGGCGCGTTTTTGCGCAGCTTCGAAATCGAGCGTGCCTTCGTAGATGCTACGGCCAAGAATGGCACCTTCGACGCCTTCTTCTTCGACTGCGCAGAGCGCGTCTATATCACGCATGTCCGTCACGCCACCCGAAGCGATGACGGGGATGCGTACATGTTGGGCCAGCCGAACGGTGGCTTCGATATTGACACCCGAGAGCATGCCATCGCGCCCAATATCGGTATAGATGATCGCTTCGCAGCCATAGTCTTCGAATTTTTTAGCGAGATCGCTCACGTCATGCTTGGTGAGTTTGCTCCAGCCGTCTGTTGCGACTTTGCCGTCGCGCGCATCGAGGCCAACAATGATATTGCCAGGAAAAGCACCACAAGCATCGTGGAGGAAGCCAGGGTTTTTGACGGCGGCCGTACCGATGATCACGTAGGAAATACCGAAGTCCAAATAGCGTTCAATGGTGTCGAGATCGCGAATACCACCACCGATTTGCACAGGGATATCGTCACCCACAGCACGTACGATCGCTTTGATGAGCGCTTCGTTTTTTGGCTTGCCAGCAACGGCTCCATTGAGGTCGACTAGGTGCAGGCGTCGTGCGCCGCGTTCCAGCCAATGCGTGGCCATGGCAGTAGGGTCTTCGGAGAAGATCGTTGCATCATCGAGGTCGCCTTGGCGAAGTCTGACGCATTGTCCGTCTTTGAGATCAATTGCAGGGATCAGCAGCATATCGTTAGTGATCAGTCACTTTTAAGTTGTTAAGGTTGCCAGTCTACAAAATTACGGTAGAGACGCAAACCATAATCGGCACTTTTCTCTGGATGAAACTGTACGGCAAAGATGTTGTCTTGGGCGATTGCGCAAGCAAAAGGACCGCCATAGTTGCTTTCCCCGACTGTCAGGGTATGGTCAGCCGGAACAGCATAATAGCTGTGGACAAAATAAAAGGGCGTAGCATCGGGAATACCCGACCAAAGCGTGTGTGCACGCACCTGATAAACAGGGTTCCAACCCATATGCGGGACTTTAAGTCGATCTGCGTGATCGTTCGCCTCAGGTTTGGGCGCATCAAATGCGGGTCCCTTGAAACGACGGACCTCGCCTTTAAAAAGGCCCAGACTGGTTGTGTTGCCTTCTTCGCTGCGCTCGAACAGCATTTGTTCGCCGACGCACACGCCCAGGAGGGGTTTGGTTGCCGCTGCCCGTAATACTGCCTCTCGCAGACCCGCTTCGTCGAGTGTGCGAATGCAGTCCGCCATCGCACCTTGTCCGGGAAACACGACACGATCCGCGGCCTCTATCTCAGCCGCAAGCTTGCACAAACGAATATCCGCCTCAGGCGCTGCGTGACGCAGCGCGCGCTCGACAGAGTGATAGTTCCCCATGCCGTAATCGACAATGGCAATCGAAGTCATGGCTTAAAGCACGCCTTTGGTGGATGGCACGACACCCGCGCTGCGCGGGTCGAGCTCGAGAGCCATGCGAAGCGCACGCCCCGTTGCTTTGAAGATGGTTTCGCACTGGTGGTGCGCATTGACACCGCGCAAGTTGTCGATGTGTAGCGTGAGGAGGGCATGGTTGACCAGTCCTTGAAAGAACTCAATGGTCAAGTCGACATCAAAATCACCGACACGCGCACGCGTGAACGGGACGTGGAATTGCAGACCCGGACGTCCTGAAAAGTCCACTACGACACGTGAGAGGGCCTCGTCGAGAGGGACATAGGCATGTCCATAGCGACGAATACCTGCCTTGTCACCCACAGCTTTGGCGATGGCCATACCGAGCGTGATGCCGACATCTTCGACAGTGTGGTGTGCATCGATGTGTAGATCGCCTTCGGCATGGATCTCAAGGTCTATCAGACCATGGCGCGCGATCTGGTCCAGCATGTGGTCCAAAAAAGGCACCCCGGTGTTGAGGGCCTGTTTACCCGTGCCGTCTAGATTGACCGCGACGCGGATACGCGTTTCATTGGTATTGCGGATAATTTCTGCGGTACGCATGATATGTACTCTGATGTACTGAGATCTTAGGAACGTCTATTGTATGTTGGTCAGGCGATAACGGGCGCTCGCGGCATGGGCTTGGAGACCTTCGCCAAGCGCCAGTTCGTTTGCCACTTTGCCTAGCGTCTGCGCGCCAGCGGCTGAAACATGAATCAAACTAGAGCGTTTTTGAAAATCATACACGCCTAAGGGTGAGGAAAAGCGCGCAGTGCGAGAAGTCGGCAGAACGTGATTGGGCCCTGCGCAATAGTCTCCAAGGGCTTCGGAGCTATGGCGTCCCATAAAAA
The DNA here is from genome assembly GCA_044357955.1 of Burkholderiaceae bacterium. Classification (GTDB taxonomy): domain Bacteria; phylum Pseudomonadota; class Gammaproteobacteria; order Burkholderiales; family Burkholderiaceae_B; genus Zwartia. The sequence continues at coordinate 2,664 of JBIKOQ010000049.1, forward strand.
TGGCACCCGCGTGGCGAAGTAAAGGCAGCCATGCATCAGGGTTTTCGCAAGACACTTCGAGGTGTTCGGGCGCAATGTTGTTACTGATTTCGCAGGCCTCATGGAGGTCGCGCACCAAAATCAAGGCGCCGCGATCACGTAAACTCGTACGGATAATATCCGCGCGTGGCATGGTTGGAAGCAGTTTTTCAATCGAGGCTTGAACCTCGTCGAGGTATTGTGCGTCTGGGCATAGCAGGATCGCTTGGGCCAGCTCATCGTGCTCGGCTTGAGAAAATAAATCCATCGCGATCCAATCCGCAGGCGTTTGGCCGTCACAAATGACCAAAATCTCGCTCGGTCCGGCAATCATGTCGATACCGACCGTGCCAAAGACGCGACGCTTGGCTGCGGCGACGTAGGCATTGCCGGGTCCGACGATTTTGTCGACAGCGGGGACGGTCTCGGTACCATAGGCGAGCGCGCCCACTGCCTGTGCGCCTCCGATTGCGAAGCAGCGATCGACACCCGCGATGGCGGCGGCAGCCAATACCATGGCATTACGTTGTCCGCCAGGTGTAGGCGTCACCATGATGACTTCGCTGACGCCCGCGACTTTAGCCGGGATTGCGTTCATCAAGACTGATGAGGGGTAGGAGGCTTTGCCGCCTGGCACGTAGAGACCGACGCGATCCAGAGGAGTAATTTGCTGGCCGAGGCGTGTGCCATCGGCCTCTGTATACGACCAGCTTTCTTGCAGTTGGTGCTCATGATAAGCGCGAACCCTTTGTGCGGCAATTTCAAGCGCTTGACGTTGCGCTGACGGCAGCGTGGCAAGGGCGACGTCCCAGTCGCGACGCGGAATTTCAAGTTCGGCGACAGTGTTAACGTCTAGCCTGTCAAATTGACGGGTGTAACGAAGCAGCGCCGCATCGCCTTCGCGGCGTACTTGTTGCAAAATGCTCGCCGCGGCCGCATCGATCGCGTCATCTTGCTCGACATCAAAAGCGAGCAATTTGGAGAGGGTTACTTGAAACTCAGGATCGCGTGAGTCCAGACGTGTGATTGTGCGCATCATCAAAGAGCCCCTCTTTTGAAGGGGTCATTAAAACAAGTAGATCACTATCATGCCACAGAGCTTGCGCTAGCACGATCAAAGGCATCTAGTAAGGGCTGTAATTCGGCATGCCGGGTTTTAAGAGCGGCTCGATTGACGACGAGCCTCGAGGAAATGGGCATGATGTCCTCGACGGCGACCAGGTCGTTGGCTCGAAGCGTATTGCCGGTCGATACCAAGTCCACAATTGCGTCGGCAAGTCCAACCAAGGGTGCGAGCTCCATCGAGCCATAGAGTTTGATTAGATCGACGTAAACACCTTTGGCGGCAAAGTGGTCACGGGCAGCCGCCGTGTATTTCGTTGCGACGCGCAGGCGCGCACCTTGCTTGACCGCAGCGGCATAGTCAAAGCCATTTCGCACAGCGACGGCCAGGCGACATTTGGCGATATTGAGGTCAATCGGCTGGTAGAGTCCGCCGGGATGCTGGGCGGCGTGCTCGATTAGCACGTCTTTGCCCGCGATCCCAAGATCAGCCGCGCCATATTCGACATAGGTGGGCACATCGGAAGCACGAACAATAATCAGGCGTAGTCCGGGGTCACTGGTACCGATGATGAGTTTGCGAGATTTCTCGGGATCTTCGCTGACCGTAATACCGGCCGCCTCTAAAAGAGGCAAGGTTTCTTCGAAAATGCGCCCCTTGGACAGGGCCATGGTCAGAGGGCGCGCGCGTGCGTCTATGCTCATGGGGGTTCCTTTAGCTGGAAATTCTTTCGATATGAGCGCCGAGAGCGCTGAGTTTGTGTTCCATGCGTTCGTAGCCGCGGTCGAGGTGATAAATCCGCTCGACCAAGGTTTCGCCTTCGGCGGCAAGTCCGGCAATGACCAAGCTCGCCGAAGCCCTCAGGTCGGTCGCCATGACGGTGGCGCCGGAAAGGCGTGTGACACCGCGAACCACGGCAGTGTGACCATCAATATCAATATTGGCGCCTAAGCGTAATAGTTCTTGTACGTGCATAAAACGATTTTCGAAAATTGTTTCCGCAATCACCGAGGTACCCTCGGCAAGAGTGTTTAGAGCCATGAGCTGGGCTTGCATATCAGTCGCAAAGCCAGGGTATTCGTGAGTACGAAAGTCGACCGCTTTAGGACGTTTGTGCATGCTGGCTTTGATCCAGTCTTTGCCTGACTCAATCGTGAGGCCTGCCTCTTGGAGCTTTGATATGGTGGCACCCATTGATTCGGGTGCGGCCCGTCGCAGCATAATCTCGCCGCCTGCCGCACCTACTGCACATAAAAAGCTGCCAGCTTCGATGCGATCCGGTATCACGTTATGGGTGGCACCATGTAAAGTCGGTACACCGTCGATCACGATCCTGTCCGTACCGTGCCCCTTGATACGCGCGCCCATTTTTATCAATAGCTCCGCGAGATCGACCACTTCGGGTTCACGCGCGGCATTTTCCAAAATAGTTTGACCGTCGGCAAGCACGGCTGCCATCATCAGGTTTTCTGTGCCTGTGACGGTGACCATGTCTGTGCGTACGACTGCACCTTTGAGTTTTTTGGCCTTGGCGACGACGAAACCATGTTCGATTTTGATGTCTGCGCCCAGCGCAGCAAGACCTTGAATATGTTGGTCTACAGGTCGTTGACCAATCGCACAGCCACCAGGCAGACTGACACGTGCTTCGCCAAAGCGCGCCAAGAGCGGACCGAGCACAAGAATCGAGGCGCGCATGGTTTTAACCAGATCATAGGGCGCTTCGAGGGCTGTCAGTTGATTGGCGGTGATGCTGACTGTATCGTCACTCGCTCTTTCGCAACGCACACCTAATTGTCCGAGGAGCTTAAGCGTCGTCGCAATATCATTGAGCTTTGGAACGTTTGAGAGCGTAACGGTATCCGAGGTCAATATACCGGCGCATAAAATAGGCAGGGCAGCGTTCTTGGCGCCAGAAATATTGATTTCGCCCTTGAGCGCATACCCGCCTTTAATGCGAAGCTTGTCCATTTAGCGCTTTCCGTTGAACTCTTCGGGCGTCAAAGTACGCATTGATAGAGCATGAATTTCTTGTTTCATCCGATCACCGAGGACGCCGTAGACAAGTTGATGACGCGCAATCGGACGCTTTCCTGCGAAGGCGGTGCTGACGATCAAGGCTTCGAAGTGTGAGCCGTCACCTGTGACTTCGAGGTGTTCGCAAGGCAACCCGGCAGCAATGTAGGTGCGGAGGTCTTCTGGGGTGGGCAACATGTTTAGGTCTGTCCTTGGTCTAAGTATGTATTCAATTGAATCAGGTTCTAAGTTTGTAACCGGTGCCGAGTAGGCGTAGGGCAAAAATTGTCAGTACGATGAAAACCCCGCCAACGACGGCTAGGCTTTGCCAGGGCGACACATCTGCGATACCGAAAAATCCATAGCGAAAGCCGTCGATCGTATAGAAAAGGGGATTCCAGTGAGAAACATGTTGCCAGAACGGGGGCAAGGTGTGGACCGAGTAAAAAACGCCAGATAAAAAAGTCGCAGGCATGATGAGAAAGTTTTGAAAGGCCGCGAGTTGATCAAATTTCTCAGAGGTCAGGCCCGCGATCAGGCCGAGAATGGCCATGATGCCGCATGACAGCACGGCGAACACAAAGGCCCAAAGGGGCTCCTTGATACCAAGCGGGGAAAAATACAAAGAGACTAACCAGACACAGCCGCCAACGGCGATACCACGCAAAATGCCTGCAATCATGTAGGCACTGAAGAACTCGCGATGCGAAATCGGAGGGAGTAACACAAACACTAAGTTGCCTGTCACTCGACTTTGAATCAAGGAAGAGGAGGGATTGGCAAAGGCGTTTTGCAACATGCTCATCATCATCAGACCGGGGATGAGAAAGGCGGTGTAAGGGACGCTCCCGTAAACCTGAATACGATCTTGCAATACCTGTGCAAAAATTACGAGATACAAAAGCGCCGTAATAACGGGTGCCGCGATTGTTTGAAATCCAACCTTCCAAAAGCGCAGAAGCTCCTTGCCCAACAAGGTGGGAAAGCCGGAGCCAGCGCCTGCGCGTGCAGTGAGTAATGCGCGTGTCATGCTTGCGCCTCTAGGCAATGGTGATCTGGGGTATTCATGATGTGTACGAAAGCTTCTTCAAGGCTTCCGCCTGTGCGTGCGAGTAGAGCTTGTGTCGCCTCGAGCGCAACGATGCGTCCGCGTTTGAGCATGGCGATTCGACCGCAGAGCGCTTCGGCTTCTTCGAGGTAGTGAGTCGTGAGCATGATGGTATGCCCTTCGCGATTGAGTCGGGAAATAAACTCCCACAAGCTGCGCCGCAGGTCGACATCCACACCCGCAGTCGGTTCGTCAAGCACGATGACGGGAGGACGATGCACAAGCGCTTGCGCGACCAACACGCGACGCTTCATGCCGCCCGAGAGGGCGCGCATATTTTCATCGGCTTTGTCCGAGAGGCCAAGGTGAGAAAGAATCTCGTCTATCCAGTCGTCGTTGTGACGGAAACCAAAATAACCGGACTGAATACGCAGCGTTTCACGGACCGTAAAAAAAGGATCGTAGACGAGCTCTTGTGGCACGACGCCCAGGGATCGTCGCGCAGCTTGATAGTCATTGACAACGTCGTGACCACAGACGCTTGCTTGTCCGGAAGTGGCGCGACAGAGACCGGCTAAAACGGAAATTAGCGTTGTTTTTCCTGCGCCATTCGGTCCAAGCAAACCAAAAAATTCGCCATGCTCAATATTGAGCGAGACGTCGTTCAGGGCCTGAAACCCTGGACCCTGCGGTTTTTTAAACAGCCCACGCCAGCCTGTAGAGCGAGGAGGGAATATTTTTGAAACGTGTTGGAGCGAAACGGCC
>JBIKOQ010000050.1:0-7546 GCA_044357955.1 Burkholderiaceae bacterium
AGTGTTGAGAAGGGCGTCCCAATTGTCGCTTTGCGCGTGCAATTAGGTGAGTTGTTGTCACGCGAGCGGCTGAATCAGCAAAAAGACGTTCTGGATGTCGCGCGACGTTTGATGTTGTCCAAGCTTCAATTACTTGCGATCGAAACCGGTGAAGTGGCAAGTTTCCATCACGAGCAAAGATATATTCAGGGTATTAAAGCCTATGTTTTTTATTTGGGACTCCACAGCAGAGCAGAGGTCAATGAGCTTTTGACGCAGATCGAAAACGGATCTGCCGAAAGTCTACGTACCTCGCCGGCAGCGCGTGTTGCCCAACTCCATCGTTTAGCAGCGACTCCAGTAGCGAAAAAATCATATGCCTCCAGAGGCCCCCGTTACCTTTACATCGGACTTGGCGTACTCGTGCTGGGTGCGATTGCTCTCGCTGTGACTGAGGGATGGCCCTTCAAAGATGAAACAGAGGAGATCGCAACGGTAAGTCCTGTGGAAAGTGCCACCACCACGACGACTGCGGTGCCGATTACGACGCCTCAAGCGCGGCCTGTTCCAGCCAATCCTACCTCCATCGCGACAACGCAGAGCCCTTTAGTAGCCTCCGCATCATCAACACCCTCTCTGGAAGTATCTGCACAGGCCGTTGCTCCAGCACCAACACCCGTGATATCTGCACCTCCACCTGCGCAAGAGGCTAAAGGCACGATGCGAATTGATTTCAAAGCGGAATGTTGGGTATCCGTTCAGACTGTGGATGGAAAAAGGGCAGACCGTATCTACAAATCAGGTGAAAGCCTTTCGGTACCAATCGCGAATGTGAGTACGTTGATATTGGGTAATGCACCAGCCGCGAGTGTGTTTTTGTCCGGTCGACAGGTCGATGTGTTGGTCAAAGGACTGACCCAGGGTAACGTCACGCGCATTGACCAAAAAGGTATACAACTCCTACAGAAAAACTGAGTCTTATTTCAGTTTTTTTCAACGGCTGCGGAAGTTTTCTCTTGTGAGATTTGTGATGGGGGCAGTCCTTCCCAGCCTCCACCCAAAGCCTTGACTAAAGACACGCTTGCAATGAATTGGCCGCCATGAATTTGCCATTTGACGCGTTGGGCAGTGAGTTGATTTTGTTGGATCAACGCCAAGGTTTGAGCAGTATCAAGGCCTTCACGATAACGGATCGCGCTGAATTGATAAGCTCTGTTTAGATTGCGGACGGCTTCGTCTTGCATCGCACGGGCACGATCGAGTTGCGCGAGTGCACTCATGGCATCTTGTGTTTCTTGTATCGCCACCATGACGGATTGACGATAGTTGGCAAGCGTCACGCGATAGCCCGCTTGCGCAAAGCGATAGTTGGCACTGATACGGCCACTATCAAACACCGTTTGAGTGGCTGTTAGGCCAATCGACCAGATCAGCGAGGGAGCATTGAACAGTGAACTCAAAATTGAACTCTCTCCTCCAATAAATGCAGGTGCGAGTATCAATGTCGGAAAGAAGGCTGCCTTTGCAACACCAATTTGTGCATTGGCGGCGACCATCGCGCGTTCGGCCGCTGCGACATCAGGTCGCCTTTCAAGCAACGTCGAGGGTACTCCGACTGGGAAGGCAGGTACACGTGTCGGTAAGCCGCCTGGGGCAAGGCTAAAGGCGGAGGCGGGCGTGCCGATCAAGGTTGCTAATAGATTTTCTTGAACGTTGCGTAATGACCTTAGGATCTCAAGTTGTGCGCCGCTCGATTGGGGGAGTGCTGTTTGTTGCGCAAGTTCTGTGCGTCCGGCGGCGCCCATGTCATAGCGCTTCTTGATGAGCGCCAGAAGCTTATTCTGAATCTGTACGATACCAGTGAGTACGCGGATTTCCTCATCGTATTGACGCAAAAGAAAATACGCATTGGCGAGTTGAGCGGTGAGCAAGAGTTTGACGTTTTCCGTGTCGGCCGCGGCTTGTTGGGCCGTGCTGCGTGAGGCCTCGACTTCGCGGCGAACCTTGCCCAACCAGTCGATCTCATAGGTCATGACTGCGACAGGTCGAAAACTATTCTGAGTCGTGGACTGGTTGATCGTGTTGTAACTGGAGCCAGGACGATTGGCCGAGGTTTCAGTGCGCGCGCCTGTGGCTCCGATCGATACCGTCGGCAACAGTGCGGCGCTACGCGCTTCGCTTTGAGCGATTGCTTGATCGAGTCGGGCGAGCGAGGCACTTAGAGTATTGTTATTTGCAAGACAAGTCTCGATAAGTTGATCCAATGTCGGATCACCAAAAGCCTTCCACCACTGTTCTTTAGGGACGTCATCAGCCGGCGCGGCAGGTTTCCAAAGAGCAGGATTGGCACCAGGCAGTTTTTTCCAGTTTTCCGGAAACTCAACAGCAGGGCGTTCGTAGTCCGGTCCGATGGTTGAACAGCCGACCATGAGGAGTGCCGACAAGCAGAGGGCTAGACTTGGTTTCATCATGCGCTCAAGAACCACGCCGAGTCGAGGGCGCGCGCGGCGCAGGAGACTGAGGTACAACAACTTGGCCATTCACCAAAGAATCCATCGGATTCAAAATCAGTTGGTCGTCAGCGGCAATCCCGCTTCGAATTTCGACTTGATTGCCAAAATCGACACCTAGCGTGACTTTTTTCTTTTCAGCCCGATTGTCCTTGTCGACTACGGCGATGAAGGGACCGCCCGCTCCAAAGATCAATGTGTTGGTGGGAACAATCAAGCTATTGCCCAGCGCGATTTGCATCGCGACTTCTACGTAGGCGCCTGGCAGTAACGCATTGTTCTCGTTCGGAATCTCGATATCGACTTGCAACGTTCGCGTATTGATGTCGATCGCACCAGCGGTACGTGCGATGCGACCTTTGATGATTTTTTCAGGGGCGTTGGTCTGATACACCGAAACTTCGTCCCCGACCTTGACTTGGGACGTGCGGTCTTGAGGAAGATACACATAGACGCTTAGACGATCAGTGCGCGCCATCGAGAACATGGCCTGTGCGTTTCCAACGTTACCGGCATTCACGAGGTCGCCGAGGTTGATGTTGCGCCGCGTGATACGACCTTCGAAAGGCGCGATCACAGTGCCAAAACTCTGTAGGTGTTTCAGGCGATTCAAGACAGCTTCGCTTTGTCGGTAGAGGCCCGTTTTTTCGTCCATTTCCTGTTGCGAAACGGCGTCTTCGGCGCGAAGTCTTCTCCAACGATCGTAGACTGTTTTGGCAAGCTTGAAATTAGCAGCTGCTTCTTCGACTTGGCGATTGATTTCAGGGGTGTCGATTAGTGCGAGAGTTTCACCTTGCTTAGCAGTGTCGCCAAGATCTTTAAACCATTGCTTAATATATCCCGTCACGCGCGAATGAATTTGAGCTTCATTGATGCCGCGTAACGTGCCAGGCAGCACCAGGCGCATATTAGGGTTGTTCTGGTCGGGGACCGTGGGCTTGACCACGAGGACATGCATGACCCCACTTTCATCGGCGCGTTTGGCCAAGACCTCAGCAAAGGCCCATCGCTCACGCAAGGCTGTACCAAGACCTAAGAGCATCAGCGCAAAAATCAAGACCGCGACTAATTTCACTGAGCGCAGTGTTTTTTTCAGTTTGATTGACGACTCGGCATTGTCGGGGTGCCCGAGCGGCAAACCATGAGAATCGTGGAGTGTGTCCTTCATACTGTTGCTTCCTTGGAGGCGCGGCGTTGATCAAGCCAGCCATGCAGACTTGCAAAAAGAACGGGTACGAATAATAAAGTCGAAACGGTCGCAAGAAGCAAGCCACCAATCACTGTGCGCCCGAGTGGGGCATTTTGTTCAGAGCCCTGTCCAAAGCCGACCGCCATGGGAATCATACCGATAATCATCGCCATTGCGGTCATCAGAACAGGCCGGATACGCGTGGCGCCTGCTTCAAGGGCCGCAGCCAGTGGCGAGAGCCCGTCTTTGAGACGCTCGCGCGCAAAAGAGATGATCAAAACGCTATTGGCCGTTGCGACGCCCATCGTCATAATGGCGCCCGTCAAGGCCGGCACACTTAGGTTGGTACGGGTGATCACCAACATCCAGGCAATACCAGCAAGCGCCGAGATCAGCGCGGCGATGATAATGAAAGGATCAAGCCACGATTGAAAGTTGACGACGATCAACAGGTAGACCAAGAGCACGGCACCCAGCAGACCAATCCCCAAACCCATATAGGATTGCTTCATGGTTTCCACTTGACCGCGCATGGTCATGCTGCTGCCACGCGGAAGTTCAGATTTGGCCTCGTCCATAACGACTTGAATATCCATTGCGACTGCAGCGAGGTCACGTCCACGCACGTTCGCGTAAATATTAATAGAGGGTCGAATGTTATAGCGGGTCAAAATCGCGAATTCAGTCGTGGGCGTCGAGCTCACCAGATTACCAATCAACTGTGTGCCGCGATTCACCGCTGCATTGGCGGTCGCTGCTGTTGCGGAAGCTGCTGCATTAGCGGGTCCGACTGGAAGTCTAAGTAGGTCATCGAGTGAGTCGATGTTGTATTGAGGTGTTTGTGCTTGAATTTGATAGTTGATGTTGTTGGCGGGATTGAGCCAAAACGAAGATGTTGTTTGCGCGCTACCTGACAAAGGTAGCAACACGTTTTGAGCAAGATCCTGAGGTGTCAGACCCATGCCTTGCATCCTAGTCCTATCCATTTTTAAGGCAATGGAGGGTTGGTCCAAGCGTTGATGAATATGGACATCGGCAGCGCCCGGAATGGCAGCGATCTTACTCACTAATTTCGCGGCGAGTTGATGATTGGCTCGGTAGTTATTGCCGACGATCTGCACATCGATCGCTGCGGGTGTGCCGAAATTTAAAATTTGCGTCACGATGTCGGCGGATTGATAAAAGAATTCAATGCCCGGAAAGCGCTCGCGCAGGATCGGGATTAGTTCGTCCATATACTCCAAGCTGGGTCGATGACCGGGCTTGAGTGAAATCATAATGTCTGCATCGAAGGAGCCAATCGTCCCAGAGCTGCTGTAAGACAGGTTGATGCCGCTGTTCGGTAAGCCGACGTTATCAAGGATGCCCTCCAGGTCTTTTTCTGGAATGACTTCTCGAATAACTTTTTGAACCTCATCAGCCAGAATCGCAGTACGCTCGACGCGCGTGCCCGTCGGAGCGCGCATATGAAGTTTGATCTGGCTCGTGTCGACAAAAGGAAATAAATCGCGGCCGAGAATAAAAAAGATGCTACAGGATAAGAGACAAAAAGTGAGAAAGCCTGCGATGAATTTTTTACGGTTGCTCAAGAGGTGACCGAGCAACAAAACATAGCTCGCGCGAAACACCTCAAAGCGAGCGTTGAAGCCGACATGAACGTTGTGAATCCAACGCCCCACAGGACCTGGCTTGCCCGCATCCTTAAGCATGAGATAGGCGAGCGTAGGCACGAGCGTGCGGGAAAGTACATAGGATGCAAGCATCGCGAAGCTGACCGCCTCGGCTAATGGCACGAACAAATAACGTGCGACACCGCCCAGAAAAAACATCGGTACGAATACGATACAGATCGAGAGCGTGGCGACAAAAGTTGGAACCGCGATCTCGCCAGCGCCATCAAGCACAGCCTGATAAAGATCCTTGCCCATGTGGATATGACGTTCGATGTTCTCGATGGTGACGGTGGCATCATCGACCAGAATACCTACGGCGAGCGCCAGACCTCCTAGGGTCATGATGTTGATGGTCTCCCCCAGCAGATGCAGGGCGATCAGCGAGGTAAAAATGGAGAGAGGAATCGAGATCGCGATAATCGAGGTGGTGCGCCAGTTCCCCAAGAACAGCAGCAGCATCAGTGCAGTGAGACCGCCAGCGATCAAGATTTCATGAATCACGCCTGCTAAGGCTTTCTCGACAAAGATGGATTGGTCACCCAGTAGCCTGATATCGATGCCTTCTGGTAGCAAGGGCAAGATGGAGGGCATCCTTTCCTTAACATCTCGGACAATATCTAGCGTGGAGGCGCCACCATTTTTAAGTGCGGTCAGGATTAAGCCGCGCTCACCATTTTGCCGGACGATGTTGATTTGTGGCGAGAATCCATCGCGGACGTGCGCCACCTCACGCATGTAGGTTGTTGCACCGTTGACGGTTCTAATGGGGATATTGTTGAGCTCGGCAATGGATGTCGGGGAGGAGTTCAGTGAGATATTGAATTCGACATCTTCGATTTTTGCAGAGCCGGAGGGTAGCGTGAGGTTCTGAGCTGTAATCGCGTTGATCACGTCCGAGGAGGTCATGCCTTTGGCACGTAAAGCCTCTGGGTCGATATCGACTGAAACGGCGCGCACTTTACCGCCGTAGGGGAAAGGGACCGCAATACCCGGGATGGTAATGAGTTGTGGTCGTACGATGTTCAGGGCGGCATCGAACAAATCTTTTTCAGCCATTGTTTTACTCGACATGCCAATCTGAATCACCGGGATTGATGAGGCGGTGTACTTGATAATCAGAGGAGGCGCCACACCCTGAGGCATTTGTCTGAGCGCGGATTGCGAAATCGCGACGACTTGTGAAATGGCGGTCTGAATATTCGCTTTGGGCTGGAAGTAGATCTTGATGATCGTGATGCCGCCTAGCGAGCGCGACTCGATGTGTTCGATGTCGTTGACGGTCGTTGTGATGGAACGTTCATGATTTTGAGCAATTCGGTTGCCCATTTGTTCGGCGGAGAGGCCGCGGTAATTCCAAATGACGCTAATCACTGGAATGTCAATCTCAGGTAAGACGTCAACCGGCGTGCGCTGAATCGCCAATGGTGCGGAGAGCAGGATGAGGATGGCCATCACGATAAACGTGTATGGCTTATCAAGTGCTATCCGAACGATCCACATCCTAAATTACCTGCAATCAAGCGCCTTCGTTCTGCAAGCCAACACGGCTTTACTCATCAGATCAGCACGCAAGGAGTATAGAGAAAGCGGTCTTTAGCGGATAGAGATATTTCAGGAGCTTGCGTAAAAAAGCGTCAAGCAAGCAATGAATTAAGGGTTTTCCCTTGTTTTTGCGTGTTGTGCATACTCCCGCTCTAGGACTTTCATGAGCGCTTGCGCGTCCATCGGCCTGGCTTGGGCATAGGCCTGGCCCGCCCAAAGGCTCTGGTGTTCCCCGTCATCATGTTTTACGGCAAGTTGGCGTAGCGGAGTTGTCAAGGTGTTTTGGAGAGGAAAGGGCAGGTGTGGCTGACCCTGCATGGCGTCGATAAAACGATTTCTTAAACCCTGGGCGCGCCTGCCAGAAAAGGCATGGGTAAAGGCGGTCCCTCGGGTGGGCTTGGTGAGCAGGAAATGCTTGTGCGCGGGCGAAGCGCCTGACTCATCGCTACAAATAAAGGCAGTGCCCAGCTGAGCGGCACTTGCCCCGGCATGGATCGCAAGCGCAACATCTTTTCCTGTCATCAAGCCGCCGGCTGCGACAACGGGAATACGTAATGAGGCCGAAAGCTGTTTGACGAGCGAAAGAGTGGGTAGATCCTCATCGAGTGAGTCAGGCTGAAAGGTGCCGCGATGTCCACCCGCTTCGATGCCTT
>JBIKOQ010000051.1:0-7542 GCA_044357955.1 Burkholderiaceae bacterium
TGCAATGTAGATTGTATAAAAGTCTGCAATCTTGCCAGTATCGGAGACCTGAATGCCCAAGCTTCCCCTTAGTCGCTTCACTGTGCTGGATCTGACGCGTGTGCGCTCGGGCCCTGCAGCGGTCCGTCAGTTTGCAGACTGGGGTGCCAATGTCATTAAAATCGAAGAGCCGGGCGATATGCCGGACGACAAGCCAGGTGGTTCGGCGCAGTTTGCGGACTATCAAAATACGCACCGCAACAAGCGCAGCATCACCATTAACTTAAAGCACCCCAAGGGCAAGGCTTTGTTCATGGAGATGGTCAAGCAGGCGGACGTGGTGGTGGAAAACTATCGTCCCAACGTCAAATTTAAGCTTGGCATCGACTATGAGTCGCTGCGCAAGGTCAATCCGCGCATCATTCTCGCGAGCGTCTCTGGCTTTGGCCAGGACGGTCCCTATAAGGATCGTCCGGGTCTGGATCAGATCGCACAGGGTATTGGTGGGATTATGTCGGTGACGGGTGAGCCAGGACGAGGTCCGATGCGCGCCGGGATCCCGGTGGCCGATTTGACCTCGGGTTTGTTTTGCGCGATTGGTACCTTAGTCGCCTTGCTCGAGCGCGAGGAGTCTGGCGAGGGGCAGTGGGTGCAGTCCTCACTCTTGCAGGCACAGGTCTGGATGATGGATTTCCAGATTATGCGTTGGCTGATGAACAAGGAAATCCCCGGTCAGAGCGGCAACGATCATCCGACGAGCTCACCGACGGGTGTGTATGCGACCTCGGACGGCTATATCAACATCGCGGCGATGGGTACGGAAATGTATGTGCGTCTGGCCAATGTGTTGGGCTTGCCCGAGTTAGTCGATGATGAACGTTTCAAATCCATGCAACTGCGCGCTAAAAACCGCCCTGAGCTCAATGCCGCGATCAATGCGCGTACCAAGCAGGAGAAGACGGCGTTCTGGATTGACTTACTCAACAAAGAAGGCGTGCCCTGCGGTCCGATCAAGAACGTGCAGCAGACGATGGAGGATCCGCAGGTCATCCATCTGGGTATGGCTAAAACGCTCAACCATCCCAAGCTTGGAGAAATCAGCGTGGTCGGTCAGCCCGTCATCATGAGCCGTTCCAAGCGCGAGGTTTTTGTCGCCGCGCCCGACCGTGGAGAGCATAACAAAGAGGTCTACGCCGAGTTTGGTATCAGTGCCGCTCAGATCGAAGAACTCGCTCTCGAAGGTGCGATCTAAGTTGGACAAGCCCGGCATCACCACTACGGTTTATACAGCGCGTAGACAACAGACGACAGGCCGTCGTGGCGCAAGCGCCAAGCTTGCGTCGGTCGTGTCCTCCACGTCAGCATCTGCCTTTGATAGTCTCGGCCGTCCGGAAAATCTCCCCGACGAGATCGCGCAGCAGCTACGTACGCGTATCCTCAATGAAAGTCTCGCACCCGGTCAGCGTCTGCCGACTGAGCAGGAGCTTGGCGCGCAGTTTGGCGTCAGCCGCAATGTGGTGCGCGAAGCCATCGCACGGCTCAAGCTTACAGGTTTGGTCGAGACACGTCACGGCGTGGGCACCTTCGTCTGTGCGGATATCGCGCTGCGTCCGTTTGAGGTGTCGCATGACGATTTGCTGGACTTATCACAGCTGATCCATGTGCATCAGCTGCGCATCGAGATCGAGTCGGGAGCGGCTGCGCTCGCTGCGACCCACCGTACGGCGGCTCAGCTTGAGTCGCTTTATGTTGCGCTCAAACGCTTGGAACAACACGCTTCGGATTGGGAGGCGGCCTCCCACACGTCGGTGGATTTTCATCTGGCGGTCGCACATTGCGCGAACAATCCCTATTTTGTTCGCATCATGGGTCATTTGAGTCATGTGATCCATCATGCTGTTCGCACGTTTAGATTTAGAACGATTGGCACGAAACGCGTGGAAGAAATTGAGAACGAGCATGAAATCATCGTCGATGCAATTGCCCGACGTGATTCGGCAGGCGCTCGCCTCGCGATGCGTACGCATTTAGAAACCGCTATGACACGTTATCGAACATTACTAGGAGACCTTTGAAAATGACGACTACCAGATTGTTGCAGGGCGAAATCACAGACAACTTGATCATTGAGAAACGAGGTGCTGTGGGCTGGATTACTTTTAATGATCCTGCCAAACATAATGCAATGTCCTACGAAATGTGGGCAGCATTGCCCGGCATTATCAAAATGTTTGAAAACGATGACGAGATTCGCGCAGTCGTCCTGACCGGCGCAGGCGGCAAGTCCTTTGTCAGTGGTGCCAATATCTCCCAATTTGAAAAACTGCGCACTGCAGCGGACGCTGTGGCGGAATACGAGCGCGTCGGCGAAGAAGCCCAAGGCTCAATCTACAACTGCTCCAAGCCAGTCATTGGTCGTATTGATGGCTTTTGCATCGGTGGCGGTTTGAACTTGTCTTTGTGTTGCGATATCCGTATTGCTTCGGATGCAAGCTCGTTCGCGATCCCTGCCGGCCGTTTGGGTCTAGGTTATCGCCTGACTGCGATTCGCAACCTCGTCAGTACTGTTGGTGCACCACAGGCACTGGACATCATGTTGTCGGCACAGCGCTTTAGCGCCCAAGAAGCCAAAGCTAAAGGCCTGATTCAGCATTTGGTGCCCGTCGCTGAGTTGGACAAGGCAGTGGATGATTATCTAGCTAAAGTTGTCGCAAACGCTCCGATTACACTGCGCGCAGGTAAAAAAGCAATCCGCGAGTTTCAGAAAGTGCCTCCACACGTGGACGTTGAGGGCATCAAGCAGATGGTGTTGGCGTGTTTCGCGAGCGATGATTATCAGGAAGGCAAGCGTGCTTTTGCTGAGAAGCGTGCACCGGTGTTTCGGGGTAAGTAATACTCGATGGATCGGTTGCACTCTATATATTTAACACGTAACCTTAATGACAAGGTTACGTGCCTGCCTAGCAAAATCGCTAGAAACATTGATTCATTTAAAGAATGTCACCCTGAGTTAGAACATCAACTTTACAATGTTGAGCTGGGTAGACAATTTCTCAAACTCCACTTTGATACCGATGTTTTGTCAGCCTTTGATTCCTTGAGGCCCTTGGCCTACAAAGCGGATCTTTTGCGTTATTGCTTGCTATATGAATTAGGTGGAATTTACGCTGATCTTTCGCTCTACTTTCATAGCTCTGTATTAAATTTCGATAAAAGTTCAAAAATATTTATTTATCGGGATGTGATGAGTAGGGCACCATGGATTGCCAGTAATTCGCTGATCCTCACGCAGCCACACATGCAGGTATTTGAATCTTGTATAAAGAAAATAGTCGAACATGTGAGTACTGATTACTACGGTACGAATGCTTTGTGTCCAACAGGGCCAAATCTTTTTGGAGCGATGCTCGCTGAAACAACGCCTTTATTCGAAATTTCTTCCGGTGAAGCCATCAAAATAAACCGTTCCTCGGGCCATTCTTATGCCTATTTAAATGACTCAGGTGATGTTTTGGCAGTTGCAGTCAAAGCCGGGCAAGGATTGGGTTCTTTGGGTGCGCATTCAACTGACAACTACAACGATTATTACAATGATCGAGAAATTTACAATCACAACTTAAATAAAAAAACCTGGACTTTTCAAGAGCTAGTTTTTCGTGGAAATACGGTTAAAAAAAATGATGCAGGGAAGTTTCCTGCAGGAATAGCAATTTATGGACCGTATACTAAATTAACTGCGGGGACCTACAGTGCAAAGTTTGTTATTTCAAAACATGATCTAACATTATTGAAACAACACGGCCCCTTCAAGATGGATGTGTGTAAAAATTTTGGTAAGAAATTGATTGATTTTATTAAAGTAGAACCAAAGGATCTTGATGACGGCTTCGTTGCTTTAGGCGGGTTTTTTCATATCAAAGAGCCTGTCGATCATCTTGAAGTTAGGTTACGTATATCTTCGGCGCTTAAATTCAACATTGAACGCTTGGAGATTGAACGAAAAAATTCTTGAGAACAGAATAGTTTCAAAAATGCGTCTCAACGCCGAGCAAAATACTCACCACACACTTCTTTAGACGTTCCATCCATCTTGATTTTGCCATGCTCTAACCAGATTGCTCGGTTACAGGTTCTCATGACAAGCTCACGAGTATGTGTGGCGACTACAAGGATGCTACTGGACTGAATCACTTCTTTCATGCGAGCTTCAACTTTATGTTTGAAGCCCTCATCTCCGACAGAGAGCCATTCGTCCATGAGCAGAATCTCTGGGCGCAGAGTCGTGGAAATACTGAAGGCTAGGCGCATATGCATACCAGACGAATACGTTCTGACGGGCATTTCAATAAAGTCACCAAGTTCAGAAAACTCAATGATTTCAGGCATTTTTTCCTTGATCTCGCTGGCGCTTAAGCCAAGGAGTCTACCGCGGATGTAGATATTTTCAAGGCCTGAGATTTCGTGGTCGATACCAAGTGAAATATCAATAAGCGAACCAAGTTTGCCCTGAATGTGAGCAGAGCCAAAGGTGGGAGCGTAGACGCTGCTCATCACCCGTAGCAACGTAGACTTGCCCGCACCATTATGCCCAAGCAGTGCCACTCTTTCACCATCATTGATCTTGAAAGATAAATTGTCTAGCGCACGGATAATGACAATCCCAAGGGTATCTTCAGAGAGCTGGCCGCCTGTCGCAACACCGATTAGACGTTTTTTCAGTGACCTACCAGTCGAGTTATAAATGGGAAAGTCAACACACACATTTTGAAAGTCAATCAATGCCATACTTGGTTGCCCATGATTTATAGCCAATAACTAATTCGTTTTTTGTACTTTCCATACACGGAAAGAGTCACGATCCAACCCACAATGGCCACACCAATCGAGACTAGCCAGCTAGTCATCGAGGGTGCGCTCCCCAGCAAAGGGGTACGGATGACTTCAATCATGTGATAAAGCGGATTGATATTGAGGTAAACATAACCATGTCGGTCTGCGAGCATGGCTGGCATCCAGATAATGGGAGTGACATAAAATGCGATTTGAAGTGCGCTACTGACGATTTGGGTCAGATCCCGATATCGAGTCGATAGTATGCCAATGAGTAAAGCGACCCAAGTTAAGTTTATAAGGATTAACAACAATCCAAGTATAGAAAGAAGAGAAACGATACCAATGGGTTTTAAAAAGACCAAAAACAAAAGGGGGATAATGGCTAAGTTGTGGGCAAGGATCAGGATATTGCGCCAGATCACTCTCATGACATGTAAAAACAAGGGGAGCGGCAACTGTTTTATCATTGCTTCAGCAGCGATAAAAGCCGTACACCCTTCGTTGATGACGGTCGAAATGAATGTCCACAGGACAAGTCCGATCGCCAGAAATGGCAAAAATTCATGCATGGGGGTGTTAAAAATCCCACCAAACACGAATCCTAACGCTCCAATCATGACTCCCATGCTGATGGTGAGCCAAAACGGACCGAGTTTGGAACGACGATAGCGCTGCTTGACGTCCTGCCAACCTAAGGTGCCGGCAAGATCTGCTTGGCGTGCGGCGAGCAACACGTCTTGAACGGCAATATTTATCTGACTGCTCATGTTTGATCGTTTGTTTAATGTGGTGCATTATTTCACATTCTCACTTCATGCGAGTATGTTGGAGCCATGTCTGATGAAGAGTTCTAATGCTTCTTGATCTGTGGCACCAGCTTTTCCCCTCTATTCCGGTGTTTTTGTTGATGTGCGTGACGGTCTTATTGGCTGGAACGATTCGCTCATTTACGGGGTTTGGCGGAGGGCTGGTGCTTGCGCCTTTTTTCAGTTTCTTTATGTCCCCGGCCGATCTGGTCGTCGTGGTGTTGCTACTAAATTTTGTCACCTCGGTCCAGTCTCTTCCTGAGACATGGAAGACCACCCCTTGGCCCGTGGTTTGGGCCATGGTCCTTCCCTCGCTGATCGGTGTGCCAATTGGGGTTTGGTTAATCGAGGTGCTCGACCCTATGATGATTCGTCGCGTGATTGGTTTGATTGTGGCGATTTTGGCTGCGATCATGTTGATCGGTTGGACCTATAACGGACCGCGCGGTCGCCTACAGGCTTGGATCATTGGGGTGAGTTCGGGTGCGCTGACTTCTCTTGCGGGTGTCGGCGGGCCGCCCTTGGTGGTGTATTTGCTCAGTGACAAGTCGCTCAGCCCGCAGGTTGTTCGTGCATTTTTTATGATGTTTTTTGCGATTGCCCAGATCGCGACGATCACGTTTTTTATTTTTAAAGATCTGGTCAATGTTTCTCAGATTGTGTACACGGTCTCTTTTATCCCGGTTTACATCGTTTCGACCTTGCTTGGGACGTATTTGTTTCACAAAGCCTTAAAGGGCCGTGCGCATGTGATCCGCCGGCTGTCGCTTTGGTTTTTGTTGGTGGTGGGGGTGGCGACGCTAGCGGTGTGAGGCAGAGGCATCCAAAGGCGTGGACCTAGTAAAAAAGACAACAGCGCATAACAAGGCCAAACCAAGCGTGACGCTGGTGTAATTGTGCAAGCTGTTGGCATTTGTTAAAAACGTTGAAAATGTGGCAAAGCAGAAACTGGCAATTGTCAAAGAGAGTGCAACATTGACACGCCACAACGCAAAGGCTGCCAGCATCAAACCCAGTAGGTAGGAGAGTAAGGCAGCTCCGCCCAGCACTCCGTAATCCAATACGGCATTGAGGTACTCATTGTGCGTATGGGTCAAGTCTGTGAGTGATGAGTCAACGTCGACACCCCACTGATTGACGAGTTGAGTGCGCTGCTCGATACCGTAGCCCAGCCAGGGTTTTTGAAAATAGGCCTCGATCCCTTTTTCAACAAAGTGAAGGCGTATGCCAACCGAGGAGTGGCGCTGGTCGTCTTGAAATCCCTTGATGTCTGCAATGGCGATCGCGATGCGAGCCTGAGGGATTTCGTAGACCTGCGGTACGCTTTTGATCACTACGCCGAGACCTAAGGCAACGACAACAGAAGAAATCCACAGGTATTTGCTTTTGAAGAGACGCAGTGAAAACGTATGTCTCAAGCTAAAGGTAATGATGCAGGCTACCCAAAGCGCTGCGAAATAAGCCCCCCTTACGCCAGATAACAAGACAGCAATCAGGAGCAATACCGCAGCTGTCGAGCTGAGCCAATCGCTGGTGGTTGTGGCGTTGGTTTGTGCTGACTCGGGAATCAGGCGCACGCAAGCCAGGACAGTCGAAAAAAGCACCATTCCGTACGCCCAAGGAATAATGGTGGTCGGAGAGGTGCCTGTGCGTATGTATGCGAAGACCACAAAAAGAGCAGTGATGCTCGCCAAGGCCAGAGCAAGTACAAGTTCAGTGCGCCTTTGGGTTGTAAAGGTGATGCGTCTGACGAAGATGTGCATGGCGATCGCGGTAAAGAGCATGCGGGCGTCGAAATGTCGGTATTCCCAGTTGTCCCACCAATATGCTTGACCGAGCGTACGCAAAACAAAGGCCAATCCAAAAAACCAGAGGATGAAATCAGTCGCTCGATACAGTGCCTGCACACCGAGGGTATCAGCGG
>JBIKOQ010000052.1:0-7531 GCA_044357955.1 Burkholderiaceae bacterium
ACTGACTCGACCGTAGCACTGCCACCCTCAGGCGCCGCGTCAAAACCGGTCGTGCGAACGGTGATCACTTTGACTGGATCAGCCGACTGAACCGTCGCCACGGCATTACCCGCATAGATCGCACGCTCGAACGTATCGGCGGATAGGACGGATTGGATTTCAGAAATCTGCGCCACATCGAGACGTGCCGCCACGCGGGGAGACACGTTTTTACCCGATGCTGTGGCAGCAAACAGAATATGGCTGTAGCCAGGTGCCAACGCCAAGACTTGCTCGGCGACGTTTTCTGCCAGGCCATCGGCTAAAGCGGGGGACTCCGCCAACAAAACTTTAGAAACGCCTGCAATTTTGGCGGCGTGCTGGGCAACAGCCGCGGCGTTTGCACCTGCGACGAGGACATGAATATCGCCACCAATTTTGGAAGCAGCGGCCACGACATTATGGGTCGCGGCTTTCAATTGGACATTATCGTGTTCAGCAATGACAAGAATAGACATGATCAAACCACCTTGGCTTCGTTCTTGAGTTTATCGACGAGTGCAGCAACATCGGGAACCTTGACGCCAGCGGAACGCGCTGAAGGCTCGGTGACCTTGAGCGTTTTGAGGCGAGGCGCGACATCGACTCCTAAATCCTGGGGAGTGACCGTATCAAGCTGCTTTTTCTTGGCCTTCATAATGTTGGGCAAGGTCACATAGCGAGGCTCGTTCAAGCGCAAATCCGTTGTCACGATCGCGGGCAATTTGAGCTCCAAAGTTTCCAGACCGCCGTCGACTTCGCGCGTCACCCGCGCGACCCCCTCGCCAAGCTCGACTTTGCTCGCGAAAGTCGCCTGAGACCAGCCAAGCAAGGCCGCTAACATTTGACCAGTTTGGTTGGCATCGTCATCGATCGCCTGTTTACCCAGGATGACGAGTTGAGGCTGTTCTTTTTCAACCAGGACCTTGAGAAGCTTGGCAACCGCCAGAGGCTGAAGCTCGACATCGGTCTGAACAAGAATGCCACGATCCGCGCCAATCGCCATGGCCGTGCGGAGTGTTTCCTGACACTGGGCAACACCGCAGGACACAGCGATGATTTCAGACGCTGCACCTTTTTCTTTGAGACGCGTGGCTTCTTCGACGGCGATTTCATCAAAAGGATTCATCGACATCTTGACATTTGCAATATCGACACCCGACTGATCCGATTTGACGCGTACTTTGACGTTGTAGTCAACGACACGCTTTACAGGCACAAGCACCTTCATCCAACGATCTCCAAAGATAAATCAAGCAATTAAAGGACACATATATCCTCGATTTTACCGGATATAGGTGACCAAGCCGTCTTCGCCCCCTATGCGATTGTGAAACGATGCCTATGCCATTTTGAAAGAAACACGAAATCCATAAAAAAAGGGATGTCTGGTTATCATAACGACTCTGCCCAATAAGGAAAGTTTATGTCTGTGCCACGTCGCATTCTGTTCATTAGCTGTCTGACCGCGTTATTGAGCGCCTGTTCAGGGACCGCGGTTTCACCCAAAGCAGGTTCAGGGGAACGCACGGAGGGCGCTGTGGCAAATCAGAATACAACCAAGCCGTCGGACACTGTCAAGCCAAGCCAAACGCACGATGTTCCTGCAGGCGGCCATTCTGCCGCCTCGCGTCGCCTTGCCTTGCAGCAGTTCGGTGTCGAACTCGCCGCGTCCCGACAGCTGTCCGAAGCGAAAGTGCTCGGACTCATCGACGAGGCCCGCTACAACCCTACTGTGATCCGTATTGTGACGCCACCCGCGGCAGGGCAGCCTCGCGTGCCACGCAGTTGGGCGACCTACCGAGGACGCTTTGTCGAACCTATTCGTATCAATCAAGGTCGTGCATTCATGCAGCAATATGCAAACGAACTTGATCGGGCGACAAAGCGCTATGGCGTCCCGCAAAACATCATTGCCGCCATTATTGGCGTCGAAACTCTGTATGGCAAAAGCCAGGGCACTTTCCGCGTCTTAGATGCTTTGGCATCGCTAGGCTTTGATTATCCTGACCCCAAACGTCCCGACCGCGCCGCCATGTTCCGTGGGCAATTCGCCGATCTGATCGAGCTTGATTTGGCTGGCAAACTCGATGCGCGCAATATCAAGGGCTCTTATGCCGGGGCGATCGGCATCCCACAATTTATGCCAGGCAGTATCAAACGGTTTGCGGTCAGCGCGACAGGCTCCAACAGCATCGATCTCTCCAATAACATGTCAGATGCCATCATGTCAGTGGCAAACTTTTTAGTCGAACATGGCTGGCAAAGAGGCCTACCGGTTTTTGCGCCGGTCACGCTACCTGCCTCTGCCGACAAACTCGTTGATGGCGGCCTGAAGGCCAACTTGGATTGGCCTCAATTACGGGCTGCAGGTGCCAAACTCGCAACAGGCGCAAAAGAAACAGCATGGTCACGTGCGCCTCTGGGTGTGATTGATTTGCCTGAGGAGGCCGCTGGTCGCGTGGAGTTACGTACGGCCACTCCAAACTTTTTTGCGATTACCCAGTACAACCGCAGCTATTTTTATGCCGCCTCGGTGGCTGACCTCGCACAAGCCCTGGAAAATCGCTAAGCCCTAGGACGATCAAACCTGTTCGTCAAATAAACCTGTCGACAAATATCGGTCGCCGCGATCGCACACAATAAAGGCGATCGTGGCATTGCGTGCCGTTTGCGCAACACGCAAAGCGGCAACCAAGGCGCCCGCTGCGGACACGCCCGCACAAATGCCTTCTTCGGCGGCAAGTCTGCGGGCCATGTTTTCTGCGTCCTTTTGTTCAATTTGCTCAAACTGATCCACCAGCGAGGGATCATAGATCGAAGGCAAATAGGCCTCGGGCCATTTGCGGATACCCGCGATCTGCGAACCCTCCGCGGGTTGAGCCCCGACAATCCTGATCGCGGGATTACGGCTTTTTAAATAGCGCGAAACCCCCATGATCGTGCCCGTCGTACCCATCGCACTGACAAAATGGGTGATACGGCCGGCTGTTTGTTCCCACAACTCGGGTCCTGTTGTTTTAAAGTGAGACAGTGGATTGTCAGGATTTGAAAACTGGTCGAGTACTTTACCCTCACCCTGGGCTTGCATCCTCGCGGCGAGATCCCGAGCGTGCTCCATCCCACCTTGCGCCGCAGGCGTCAAAATCAATTGAGCGCCGTAGGCAGCCATCGAGGCACGGCGCTCGACAGACAAATTGTCCGGCATGATTAATATCATCTTGTATCCGCGCATGGCAGCCGTCATGGCTAAGGCAATCCCGGTATTACCACTCGTCGCCTCGATCAAGGTATCGCCCGGTTTGATTTCACCGCGCGCCTCAGCCCCTAATATCATCGATAGCGCCGGACGGTCCTTGACAGAACCAGCAGGATTATTGCCCTCTAGCTTGCCAAGAACGATATTGCCGCGCTCCTGCGCCATGGCGCCCGGCAATCTCTGCAACTGGACAAGTGCAGTGTTGCCAACCGTGTTTTCAACTGTAGCGTATTTTTTCATCATGATTGATCATACTAAAAGTATGCAAAATCAACCTAAAAATCTCACTCGATGCACTAAAAAGATGAAGGCGGAATAATTTCCGGCTTGGCACTTAAGTCGGGACTTGTTCTGTTTGAAGAGCGAGTGCCGCTTGGCTTTTCCTTACTTGGGGCCGCACTTTCAACGGTGAGAGGCAATCCCGCCTTTGATGACTTGACCTCGAGACCCGCTTGGCGCAGAGCACTGACGCGCCGCTCACCCAAGCCTCTTACGCGATCAGAAAGATCCTCCATGGATTCAAAAGCGCCTGCGCGGGTGCGCTCATGAACGATCATTTTTGCGGTACGAGGACCAATGCCCCGCAAGCTCTCAAGTTGTCTGACAGACGCTGTATTGACGTCTATCGCTTGACTCGGTGTCGCGGCAACAAGGCCCGCAGCGATCATCGCCATACCCGCGCGCCGTGAAACTCTTGAAGTTCTGGGTCGTATGGCAGGTGCGCGCCAACGTTCCGTGGCTTGAGGACCAAGGGGTTGCGCCACGGGGTCTTTAATAAAAGGATTCATGAAAAGTTTGCTCCAAGAGTGCGAATCGGCCAAAACAGACCCGGAATGGGTCTGTTCGCAGATCGCTATCTTGGATGTCAAACCGAATCGGCGGTCACTCAAAACATGCCGTCATCCATGCGTACTTCACGTAACCTCAATGCGAACGTAGCAAAAAGACTTACGCGTGCGCGCCGTGAAGCTGTTGGACATATTCGGAAACACCTGTTTGCACATCGCGCAGCGGAGCCGTAAAGCCCGCGCGACGTAACGCTGATACGTCGGCTTGGGTATAACTTTGGTAGCGTCCTTTTAGGTCGTCTGGAAAATTGTCATAGCGCAACAATCCCTGCTTGACCAAATCTTCGAGGGACAAATTCGCTTTGCCCTGGATGTGACGCATAGTATTGACAACGGCGGCGGCGACATCATTAAAGGGTTGAGCACGACCTGTTCCACAGTTAAAAATACCAGAGGTTTCTGGATGATCGAGGAAATGCAGATTGACATCTACCACATCATGAACCGAGATAAAGTCTCGCATTTGTCCGCCATCGCCATAACCATCCCAACCGCCAAACAAACGCACATATCCCTCGGCGAGGAATTGATTCATGTTGTGAAACGCGACTGAAGCCATTCGCCCCTTGTGCTGCTCTTGCGGTCCGTACACATTGAAATAGCGTAAGCCAACAACTTGTGCGGTGAGCGTTTCAAACCGCGCACGAACGACCTGATCGAATAGAAACTTGGAATAGCCGTAGACATTGAGCGGGCGTTCGTTTTCCAGACTTTCAACATAAACCGGGCCCGCACCATATACGGCCGCAGAGGAGGCATAGATAAACGGCACCTTGTGCGCCTGACAATATTCGAACAGCTCGAGCGTCACACGGTAATTGTTATCCATCATGAAACGACCATCACGCTCAGTCGTATCGGAGCATGCGCCTTGATGAAAAATGGCACGAATACCTGGAAAAAATCCCTCTAGCACCCGACGACGAAACTCATCCTTATGCATATAGTCGGCAATCTTTCCACCCACTAGGTTCACAAACTTGTCGCCGTCCGTCAAATCATCCACAGCTAAGATATTCGTGATGCCCTTGCGATTTAAACCACGCACAATATTGCTACCGATGAAACCCGCCGCGCCTGTGACGATGATCATGAAAGTTCTCCTGCTGTGACAATGGATGTACCAAGTTTACCAACCACGATTCCGCCAGCTCGATTGGCCCAACGCATCGCACTAGGCCAGTCCACACCTGCTGCGCGCATCACAGCGAGCGTTGCCAAAACGGTGTCGCCCGCACCTGAAACATCAAATACCTCATGCGCCTGAGCATCGACGTGCTCGCGGCCCTGCTCTGTAAACAGAGTCATACCTTGCTCCGAGCGTGTCACGAGTAAGGCTTCGAGACTCAGCTCTTGACGCAATGCCTGAGCGCGCTCATTCAGCGTCTGTTCGGAACTCCACGCACCAACGGCTTGCTGCATTTCACTACGATTCGGTGTCACCAGGGTCGCCCCACGATAACGCTGATAGTCCGTTCCCTTGGGATCCACCAAAATAGGCAAGCCTTTTTTTCGAGCAAGTTCGATCAACACCTCAACCTGCGCAAGCGCACCCTTGGCGTAATCAGAAAGAACCACCACATCATGCACTGCTAATAGCTTTTCAACGTGATCACTCAATGACTTGAGCAGAGAAGGTGTCGGTTTTTCTTCAAAATCAATCCGGAGCAATTGCTGCTGCTTGCCCAGCACTCGCATCTTGAGCGTCGTCGGGTGTGCCGAGTCTGCGATCAAATGCGCCTCGATGCCTGCCTCGGTTAAAAGTGCATGCATGCGTTGGGCGGCTTCGTCTTGACCAACCAACCCAACAAGCGTTGCCTTGGCCCCGAGCGCCACGATATTGCGTGCGACGTTAGCAGCACCACCTAGCCGATCTTCGCGCTTGACCACTCGCACGACGGGCACGGGAGCTTCCGGTGAGATACGCTCAACCTCGCCAAACCAATAACGATCCAACATGACGTCCCCCACAACGAGGACTCGAGATTGCGCAATAGCTTCTTTAGGAAATGGACTCATTCCAACTCTTCCAATCGACGTGGTTTATACGTTTCCCACGCATTACAACCTGGACATTGCCAATAATAGCGACGTGCCTGAAACCCGCATTGACTGCACACATAACGATCCAGACGCTGTGTATGTCGGGTGATCAAACGACGCAACAAACTAAGATCTGCGCCGGGAATGGGGCCCTCAACAGACAACTGATCCGCACCAGGCTTTTGAGCAAGCTCAGCCTCGAGCAAGCGATCAAGACCTAACAATGAAGGGTGTGACTGCAGAGAAAGCCTAGCGAAGGACCACGCCTGCTCAACCCCTTGCTGGGTGCGCAAACCGCGGAACACGACGTTGAACAAATCCAAAGAAGGATATTGTTGATAGTGCGCTTGCAAGCGTGATAGGCCCGCAACGGCTAATCCTTGGGCGCTGTAGTTGTTAAAAAGATCTGCGGCCACCAAACCTGCGAACTCTGGCGCCTGATTCAGCACAGACTCGAGATAGCGCTGCTCAAGAGCAAAATCCTGTAATGAAGCTGCAATGCTGCCATTGAGCATCGCGACGCGAACAAATGCAGGGGTTCCCTCCGTGAACTCAGCCGAGCCGAGTGCATCCTGCGCCAAGCCTAGTGCGAGGCGTGCCTGTTCAATGTTCGAAGGTTTCTGGGCTAAGAAAGCTTGCGCTTGTTCGCAGTGATAGTGCACGATCTGCGGCACAGGTTCATTGACAAGCTTGCGCAAGTTTTGCACCGCCTCGATCGCGCGAGGCCAATCGTGCTCCGACTCATAGATTCGGATCAAGGCACGCATGGCCGGCAAGGCAAAGCTGGTGTCTTTAAGTACGCTAAATGCTTCTTCGGCCCGATCCAGCATGCCTGCTTTCAAGTAATCTTGGGCTAACTCATGTTGCGCATGATCCCGCTGAGCAATGGGCAAGTCCTCTCTAAATAACAAGCTTTGATGAACACGAATCGCACGCTCCATCTCGCCGCGTCGTCTAAAAAGACTCCCTAGCGCAAAATGCAACTCCGTCGTTTCTGGATCGAGTTTAGCGACCTCGACAAAAGCATCAATCGCACGATCAGGCTCTTCGTTTAAAAGAAAATTCAGACCACGAAAATAAGAATCAGGCAGGTTGCGTGTCTCGGACAGCATCTGCTTGATATCAAAGCGAGCCGCCATCCACCCTAAAGCAAACAGTAACGGCAAAAAAATCAGCCACCAAGCTTCAAAGTCCACGTCTACATTCCACAAAGATAAACACGACTCGCCGCCATTGAGGCGCTAGCCATTTATAAAGGTGACAAAGGGATTAAGGCATCTGGCGATACACCCGCATGCCTTTGGGGGTTGACAGCCGCTTGCAACTTTTCCACTTCTTTGCGAAGCCGCGCAAGCTCCCGACG
>JBIKOQ010000054.1:0-7491 GCA_044357955.1 Burkholderiaceae bacterium
CTGGCAACGTAGAGCGCGGCATCTGTTCGCTACCTTATATGCGTCAGTCGGATGGGCAGACCGTTTATTTTCCATCTAACTTGATTGAAAATCTCTATGTCAGTAATGGCATGAGTGCAGGCAATACTTTGGCTGAAGCTCAAGTGCAATGCCTCTCTGAAATTTTCGAACGTGCGGTCAAGCGTGAAATTTTAGAAAGCGAGATTGCTTTACCAGATGTACCTCAAGAGGTACTCGCAAAATATCCGGGAATCTTGGAGGGTATTCGAGCGCTTGAAGAACAAGGCTATCCGGTATTGATCAAGGACGCCTCTCTAGGCGGAATCTATCCCGTGATGTGCGTGACCCTAATGAACCCCAGAACAGGTGGTGTGTTTGCATCATTTGGTGCGCATCCAAGTTTTGAAGTTGCTCTTGAGCGTAGCTTGACGGAGTTGCTGCAAGGACGCAGTCTGGAGGGCTTAAATGATTTACCTCCGCCTACGTTTTCCAGCGATGCGGTCACGGAACCCAATAATTTTGTTGAGCACTTTATCGACTCAAGTGGCATCGTGTCCTGGCGCTTTTTTAGTGCGAAGTCTGATTACGAATTTGTCGAATGGGATTTCTCTGGGCAGGGAGAACACTCCAATACTGAGGAAGCAACTGCATTATTTAGCATTCTCCAGGCAATGGGTAAAGAAGTCTATACGGCATCCTATGATCAGCTTGGCGCCATTGCCTGTCGAATAATAGTGCCGGGTTATTCAGAGGTATATCCCATCGAGGATCTTATTTGGGATAACACCAACAAGGCGTTGTTATTCCGTGCAGATATTTTGAATCTGCACAGCTTGGATCAGAATAAGCTCAGCGGACTCCTTGAGCGTCTTGAAAATAACGACTTAGATGAGTATGGCGACATTGCGACACTGATCGGTATCGAGTTTGATGAGAATACACCTTGGGGTCAACTCAATGTGCTTGAGTTGAAGCTATTAATTCAACTCGCCTTGCAGCACTTTGAACAAGCGCAAGAATTAGTGCGTGCCTTTCTGCAATATAACGACAACACTGTCGAACGTAGATTGTTTTATCAAGCCCTCAATGCCATGCTAGAGATCGAACTTGATGACGAACTCGCACTCGAAGACTACATCGTGAATTTACGTCGAATGTTTGGCGATGTGCGGATCAATGCCGCGCTTGGTTCCATGGATGGCAGTATGAACTTCTATGGACTCACGCCCACCAGTTTTAAACTAGAGGGTCTAGACAGACATCATCGTTTATTGGATAGTTATAGAAAATTGCATGTGGCCCGATCTGGCCGTCACACAACCACTTTTTAATCGAGAATCAGGAGTGCACGATGTCACGCCGTCAGTTTCTTAAATCTTCCGCACTCGTAGCACCTGCTTTAGCGGGTACTTCTTATTTATCGATGAGTCCTGCACACGCTCAACCCTCTGTCGCATCTGACTTTGCACAAAAAGCGAATGCGATCTCTGAAAGGCTATTTGCAGAGGACGGACTCTCCATCCCGATTGCGACCACTCCAATGATCTCCCCACTCGCAAAAGGGCTTGATCGCACTATGGTTCTTGGCGGTGGGGGTGAGTACTATATCGCTTGGTATTGTGGCTTTTTTCATGGTTTGCTTGAGGCCGGCCTAGAGATGGCTAAACTTCCTGAAATGGTCGTTGGCACTTCTGCAGGCTCCTACATGGGATCCTCCCTGCTGTCCGGACATTTCTTGCGCTTGCGCTCAGAGATGGAGTTTTTTGGTGATTTTCCTAAAATCTTCGCCAAACTCGCTCCTGTGACTAACCCTAACATCAGCCAGAAACGCGCCATCGAAATTAACATGGCTGCGACAGATGGCAGCATTGAAACACTCAAGACGCTGGGTCGTGCCGCACTCGCCGCGAATAATCATCTAAATGGTTCGCGCGTGGAAACCCTTGCCGCCTTAATGACTGGCGATAGCAAAACGGGATGGCCTGCCGCAAAGATGCATACCACCGCAATAGACTGCTACACCGGTGAGCGCCTGATTGTCAGCCAAGCAACGGCTAATAAAAATGCTATACCGTTGGCGCATGCAGTTGCCGCGAGCAGTTCACTGCCAGGAATTGTTGGCCCTACTCTCATTGGTCAACGCTATGCTATGGATGGCGGCATGTGCTCCAACCCAGCACACGTAGACGTCGTTGCCGGCTCAAAACGCGCGCTGATCATTACGCTGACAGATGGAGTCACAGGGGCAATTCTGACCAAAATCCCTCATCCTATTGCACAAAATATCAAAGATATCGAAGCCACAGGCACAAAGACTAAGTGGATCGTCGCTGGTACACCACCAGGGATCAGCCTGACCGACCCTCGACAAATTGCGCCAGCAATCAAGGAGGGCTATGAGCGTTCCAAGCAAGAGGCTTCTTCGATCAAAGATTTCTGGGCCTAGCATGTTGCATTGCTTTTCTGTGCCAAAAGCTAACGCGTCACCCTCAGTCCAGGTAAATGCTATTGTATGAACCGATTCTTAAAATGTGATTTCTCATGATTGAGCCAGCGCCAAAAAAAATGATCGTTGCCATCACTGGTGCATCTGGCACGATATATGGCATCCGATTGCTAGAGGCACTCTCTAGTATTGGTGTGGAAACGCATCTCATCATGAGTGACTCCGCAAAGATCACCATGGCGATGGAGACAAGCTTTACGCCCAGTTATGTTGAATCCTTGGCAACTGAAGTGCACTCAGCCAAGAATGTTGGGGCCTCTATTGCTTCAGGATCCTTTCGAACCTTGGGGATGGTTGTTGCACCTTGCTCTGTTCACACGATGTCAGATATTGCCTGGGGATCCACATCAAATTTGATCACTAGAGCTGCGGATGTTGCTTTAAAAGAGCGTCGCAGGCTGATACTCCTTTTTAGAGAAACACCGCTTCATGCTGGGCATATCAAAACGATGGCGCAAGTCACGGAGAACGGTGCGATTGTGATGCCCCCTGTGCCAGCGCTTTATACAAACCCAAAAAGCATTGACGATATTATCAACCATACTGTTGGACGCGTTCTTGACCTGTTTGATTTGGATAATGATTTAGTCAAGCGGTGGAACGGTATAGGGAAATAGCATGCAGTTATTTGTGTACTACAAATTCGTACCTCAAGACTTTCCTCATCTACATGCTGCAATCACTCAACTTCAGTTGAATATTTCAAATCATATTCCCGGATTGAAATATCGATTAACAAAGCGACCGACCTTGGATGATCAAGGTCGCGAGACTTGGATGGAGCAGTATGATTTTTTTGATGAAATGTTCGAACTGCTGATGCTCAAACTCAATGATGAGCTAGCAAAGCTTGGCTCTGTTCCTCAAAGAGCAAACGAAGTTTTTATTGATCATTAAATGCGTGCATATTCAATAAAAATATTGTCGTCATCAACTTCGTGTGAGTGCATGGATTGCCTGAACTGCCCTTTCTGAATGTCCATATTGTTCGAGCAATACTTGCGCTTTAGCGATTTCAAATTCAGTAAATAAAAATCCAGGTGCCACAGCACAACTTACTAAACAGAATTCGTTTTCATCGAGCGGTTTTGCTGCAAACCAGGTGTTTGCGGGAATGGTCGCTTGAAGCTTCATAGACTCCAACCCAATCTGCATCGTTTTTAATGTTTTGTGCTCATCAAAATAATAAACAACTAGATCGCAACCTAGATGATAGAACCAACTCTCGTCAGACTGAATACGATGCCAAGCTGAGAAGTCACGGCCAGATAAAAGGTAGTAAATCGTCGTGTAAGCACTTTTATCCTCAAGAGTATAAAAATCCTTGATCTTTGTTATTGATCGATGCATTTCTCTGTAAAAACCACCCTCTGGATGAGGTTGTAGTTCAAGAGTCTCGATTAGTTTTTTTATTTCATTCATGATTTCTTTATAGATCGCATAAGATAGCTTATTGTGATGCAAAACAAGGAAGCCTCATGAACAGCATGTTCGACGAAGCCGAACAGGATCCGAAGCTATCGGTTGAGGAGTTTGCGCATCTCGAAGAACCCCTAAGGATTCGGCTGCTTAATGAGCAGTATAGACATCTCAAACTCAAAGATCGCGCTCTGGTGATTGTAGTCGCTGGCATCGATGGCGCAGGCAAAGGCGCTACGGTCAATCTGCTCAATGAGTGGCTGGATCCTCGACATGTACGAACGCTCGCCTTTAGCAAGCCCTCTAGAGAAGAAAAAGCCTACCCCACACAAAGAAGATTATGGTTAGGTCTTCCACCCAAAGGGTCTGTCGGTATCATGTTTGGGGCTGCTTATATGCCTCTTTTAAAGGAAATGACTCAAAAAGAGTCGAATCCAGACAACATTGAGTCCATGATCAGAGAGATCAGAAAGTTCGAGGACACTCTGATTGCGAATGATGTGCAAATCATCAAGCTATGGTTTCACCTTTCCAGAAATGCTCAACGCATACGCACCGAACAACTCTTAGCGAATGCCTCTACCGCATGGCAAGTGGGGAAAAATGACCCTAAGGTTTTCAAGCATTTTGACCGGGTCAGACAAGCTGGTCAGCGCGTCATTGAGTCGACAGATTCTGCGCACTCACCCTGGATCATTATCCCAAGCGCTGACGACAATATGCGAATCGTCAGAACCGCACAAGCGGTCTTGAATGCATTTACTCAACGCAGTATTAAAGTCCCACCCTCTCATGACCCGGCCGCTAGACCTCAACATACGCGAGTGCGTCATCGCATCGATCAGCTAGACTTTGAAGTCAGTGTCAGCAAAGAGGACTATGAGCATGAATTGCTGCAATGGCAAAATCGCCTTGCGAATGCTGTGCGTGATAAAAGTTTTAGTAAAAAATCGCTTGTTTTAGTGTTTGAAGGACAAGATGCCGCAGGTAAAGGTGGTGCGATTCGACGCGTCACCCATGCCCTAGATGCCCGGCAATACCGAACCGTATCCATTTCTGCGCCTCGCCCTTTTGAAATGGATCGGCCCTATCTTTGGCGCTTTTGGCGAAATGTACCTAAGCGCGGAAGAATCACGATCTTTGATCGTTCTTGGTATGGACGCGTCCTAGTCGAACGTGTAGAGGGCTATGCAAAACGCTCGGCTTGGCAACGCGCCTATCAAGAAATCAATGAGTTTGAACAGAAACTCATTGACCACGGCGCACTCGTATTGAAATTTTGGTTGGCGGTCACGCAGGAAGAACAACTGCTCCGGTTCAAGTCACGTGAGCACTCACCATTTAAAAATTTCAAGATCACATCCGAGGACTGGCGCAATCGACGTCAATGGTCGGTTTATGCAAAAGCCGCTGAGGAAATGTTTGCGAAAACGGATACGCTTGAGGCCCCATGGCATGTATTATCTGCCAATGACAAACGGTATGCTCGGTTAGAGGTAATTAAGCGAATCACACTTGCTGTTGAGCAGGATTAACACTCACTCCAAAATGGGAAAGATCAACAAATGACCATCATGATGTTTTTATTGGGTCTTGTTGCGCTTGTATTTGGCGCTGAATTACTTGTTCGTGGAGCAAGCAAACTCGCCACAACCTTCGGCGTATCGCCACTTGTCGTCGGTCTCACGGTTGTTGCTTTTGGGACAAGCGCTCCTGAAGTAGCTGTTTCTGTGAATGCAGCGTTATCTGGCAATACGGATCTTGCTGTTGGAAACGTAGTCGGTAGTAATATTTTTAATGTTCTTTTTATTCTGGGCTTATCTGCGCTCATCACACCCTTGGTCGTACATGCGCAAATCATTCGACAAGAAATTCCAATTTTGGTGGGCGCATGTCTTTTACTGTTTATCTTGTCACTAGATGGGAAAATTTCCTTTACTGAATCACTGCTACTTTTGGGTACTTTAGTTGCTTACACCGTTTTCTTGATCATTCAGTCTAGAAAAGAAACACGTGAAGTCCAAGAGGAGTATGCCAAAGAAAATAAGAGTAAAAACAAATGGGATGCACCTATTTATGTACAAATCATTCTGATTCTTGTCGGTCTATATTTGTTGGTTCAAGGATCAGAGTGGCTCGTAGACTCCGCGGTGATCTTTGCACGAATGATGGGGGTGAGTGACATCATCATTGGCTTAACGATCGTTGCAGCAGGTACCTCGATGCCTGAGGTCGCGACCTCTATCATGGCTGCTGTCAAAGGCGAACGCGATATCGCAGTTGGCAATGTTATTGGAAGCAATACATTTAATATTCTTGGTTGCCTGGGAGTCACAGGGTTGGTCGCACCGATGGGGCTCATTGTTCCGGCGTCTGTACTAAATTTCGACCTCTGGGTCATGCTCGCAGTCTGTTTCGCATGCATACCCGTTTTTATCTCTGGTCGTGAAATCGCTCGATGGGAGGGCGGCATCTTCATTGGCTACTACATCGCCTATGTCACATACCTCATCTTGGCATCCAAAGAGCACGCTGCCATTCCCGTCTTTTCGACTGTGATGATGAGTTTTGTTATACCCATTACTGTCATTACTTTAGTCGTTATGATTCTCCGCAAACCGCGAACAGGTATCAGTTAGAGATGTACATCAATTGATTGAAGTATTGCCGATCAATCAAAATCTGAACGTCACCGCGAGAGCTGCGCCAAACATATTCAAGTCAATGTTGGATTGATTTGGCTTGAATTGGTAATAGACATTTTTAGCGACTAGGGATACGTCACCCCAGTCAAACGCATGACCTACGCCTAAGTAAGCTTGGCTCGTAAAACTCGAAGATTGACCCGCACCGACATCAACATAAAAGGGTACAAAGTACTTCGAGTTTTCAAAGTTGTATCGCCCTTTGACTCCGACAATACCTGCTGCAAGTTGGAGGTTACTGCTCTCCGAGACTGACTCACCTGCTTGAGGAAAAGAAATCCTCGTACTTGCGCTTTGCCACATCACTCTCGCACCAACTAAACCATCTAATTGCAAAGAGGGGGTGCTCACCATGTTATATGAAGGGGCGAGTGTTAACATCGACATGGTGATGCTAGTTTTGGAAGTTAAATCATCCCGACCTGCCACACTAGAAGTCGATTTACCCAAATCGCCATACATGCCGTCAAGATAAAGCCCAAAACGACCGCGGCGGGCTTCAGCCACCAGCATCGCCGCCATTTTAATATCGGACAAAATATCACCCGACGTTAATTTGACAGTTCCTAAGCTCGTGCCATTATGAGAGACCGACCCTCTAATACCCATTGCCCAAGCATAGGGTGTCACACTAAAGCGCCACTGTTCCGACAATGTCGGTGCTGTAGAAGTCGCAGACGTAGGAGTAGGTTGCGCACTGACCAAAGGGGCAAAAAATAAACCACAAAGCAATGCAGCAAAACGACCCTTCATATCGAACTCCTCATTGATATAGGACATGCAAAAAACAGCGATTCATCATACTAGATTTGACGATCATTGAACGGTTATTTTATATAAATGACGCTTTAAATCACCACT
>JBIKOQ010000055.1:0-7485 GCA_044357955.1 Burkholderiaceae bacterium
TTGATTTCGTTTGCAATCACTGTACCTGTTACAGCACAGTAACCTGCGACACTCATTCCAAGCGCCCACACTTATCGGTTGTCAAATTTTTAAAGAACAAGGCACTACAAATTCGGTATTGCTTTCTAGTGTTTCCACTCATTTATCTGCTTTTAGTTATTCGCCAGAAGCAGAGAAACGAGATTATGAAGGAGTTTTTTATCCATGTCAAATCAGTTTTCATCATTTTGCAAAATTTACATTCATTTTTGCAGGGACACATTGCCTAGAAAGACAATGCAGGACCATGAAGAACTGACTAGCCAAACGAAAAGAAACTAAACCATCAACACATCTTTAAAGCCAAGCCCGCTACTATAGCACAATTACTTAGTCATTATTCGAGATTGACTTCCCATGACTGAAGATATTCTGATTAACGTTACGCCTTTTGAAACCCGTGTTGCCCTCGTGGCACGCGGTGCGGTGCAAGAACTCCATATGGAACGCAGCACACAGCGCGGGCAGGTGGGAAATATCTATTTGGGCAAAGTTGTGCGTGTTTTACCTGGTATGCAAAGCGCTTTTGTAGAGATCGGGCTGGAACGGGCTGCTTTCATTCATATTGCTGACTTAAGAGAAAACCGGAGCGAGCGTGCGCTTTCTACAACGCAAACGCCCATTGAAAAGTTGATATTCGAAGGCCAGAGTCTCATGGTGCAGGTCATTAAGGACCCTCTAGGCACTAAAGGGGCACGCCTATCCACACAAATCAGCATTGCGGGCCGGATGTTGGTCTACCTGCCACACGAACCCCATATCGGTATTTCTCAAAAAATCGGCTCTGAGTCGGAGCGCCAGGCGTTGCGTGAGAGACTGCAAGCCCTTGTTTCGTCCGAGGAGAAAGGCGGGTTTATTGTTCGTACTCAAGCCGAGGGCGCGACGAACGAAGAACTCGAAGCAGACCTCGCCTATCTCAAAAAACTCTGGGCGAATGTTCAGCAAGGCGCGCGAACCCTGCCAGCCAGCAGCCTACTGCACCAGGATCTCACCCTCGCGCAACGCGTCCTCAGGGATATGGTGACCCCGCTCACGAACCAGATCCTGATCGACTCCCGAAGCGTCAGCACCGAGCTAAAGGCTTGGGCAGACATATACACACCCTCGATTTCGGAACGCATTAAGCATTACAGCGCTGAGCGTACCTTATTCGATACGGCCAACATCGAAGAAGAAATCATCCGAGCACTTTCTAGACGGGTCGATCTCAAGTCGGGGGGCTACTTGATCATTGACCAAACAGAGGCGCTGACTACGGTTGATGTCAACACAGGAGGTTTTGTCGGTGGCAGGAATTTTGATGACACTATTTTCAAGACCAACCTAGAAGCTGCTCAAGCGATTGCACGTCAACTTAGACTCAGAAATCTGGGCGGGATCATTATTCTCGACTTTATCGATATGGATGATGTCGCACACCGTGAAGCCGTGCTCGCCGAGCTCCACAAAGCGCTCTCTTTTGACCGCACACGTATGACCGTGAATGGATTTTCACAACTTGGTTTAGTGGAAATGACCCGTAAACGGACGCGGGACTCTCTCGCCCATCAGCTGTGCGAACCCTGCCCGACTTGCCAAAGCAGGGGCCATGTCCGCACCAATAAAAGTATCTGTTATGACATCTTGAGAGAGATCCTGCGCGAGGCCAAGCAATTTAATCCCCGGGAATTCAGAATACTCGCCTCTCAAGGCGTCATCGACTTGTTTTTAGAGGAAGAGAGTCAGCACCTCGCCATGCTGGGAGACTTTATCGGCAAAAAAATATCTCTTGAAGTCGCGATGGACTATACACAAGAGCAATATGACATTGTATTGACCTAGCGCTCGGCGACATTGACCACAAGCATGCTTCTCCTTGTGCTGCTGCGGTCAGCAGAACAAATTAGGAAACAATGAATCAGATCTTGTCAATACAGGATCATATGGATATGGGAATGTCTCCCAGCTAAGTACTTGAAGGCTAAACTCGGTTGACGTTCTCAATCAGACACCAAAAAATCCAGAGGAGAAACATATGGTGAAGTTTTCAACATTACGCGCGGCTCGACTTTTAGGTCTCGCATCTTTTGCAGTCGCTGGAGCGTTGAGTTTTTCTTCCGTCAGTGCCCAGTCAAATTATCCAGACAAACCCATCAGATTTGTTGTGCCCTTTTCAGCAGGCACAACCACCGACGTGATCGCACGCGTCTACGCAGACAAGTTAGGTAAATTATTAGGGCAGTCCGTTATCGTTGAGAACAAAGCCGGCGCGGGTGGCAATATTTCAGCCGAATTCGTTGCGCGCGCCGCTCCGGACGGCTACACGCTGACCTTCTCAAACAGCGCGACCAACGCGACCAATCCGACTCTGTACAAAAAAGTAAACTTTGATCCGATCAAGGACTTTACCCACATCGCATTAATGGTGTCGGCACCCAACATGTTGGCGATCAATCCAAAGATCCCTGCGAATAACATGGCTGAGTTGATTGCCTACGCGAAAAAAAATCCGGGTAAGTTGACGTATATTTCAGCCGGCTCAGGAACCTCCCCACACATGGCGGGCGAGCTTCTGAAAACCATGGCGGGCATCGACATTCAACACGTCCCTTACAAGAACATCAACCAAGGCTTTACGGATCTGTTCGCAGGCACAGTCTCTATGACGTTCTACCATGTACCGGTGATTTATCCGCATGTCAAAGACGGTCGGCTCCGTGCATTAGGCGTAGCCACCAGCGAGCGCAGCCCGATTGCACCCGAAGTGCCACCGATTTCCGACACAGTCAAAGGCTATGATCTTCGTCCCTGGTGGGGTCTAGCAGGTCCTGCAGGCATGCCTAAAGATGTCGTTGAAAAGCTATATAAGGCCACCACGCAAGTCTTGGCCGACCCCGAAGTGCAAGAGCGCTTTAAAAATATGGGCTTGATCATCACGCCGATGACGACTCAACAGTTCAATGACTTCACGGTCACCGAATTAGCGAAGTGGAGCAAAATCGTGAAGGACTCAGGCGCAAGCGCTAATTAAAAAATGAAACAAAAGCACTCTGCATTACTACTGCCCACCACTGTGGTGGGCAGTTATCCTCAGCCTGACTGGCTCGTCGACCGCGAACAACTCTCCAAAGGCGTTGCGCGCACACGGCAGCAGGAAATTTGGCGCATTCCCGCCGAACGACTCGAACAAGCGCAGGATGATGCGACGATTCTGGCGATTCGGGACATGGAACGGGCGGGCATCGACATCATCACCGATGGCGAAATTAGACGGGAAAGCTATTCAAACCGATTTGCAATGGAACTCGAGGGCGTTGATGGTGATACCCCCGCGATCATTACTTCAAAAGCGGGTTTAAAAACACCCGTCCCCCGCGTTGTGAGCAAAATCGTACGCACGCACCCCGTTGAAATCCGTGATTTGCAATTTTTGAAAGCAAATACCGATCGTCTGGCAAAAATCACCCTGCCCGGCCCCTTCACGATGGGACAACAAGCCAAAAATGAGTTTTATACCGATGACGAAGAAATGGTCATGGACTTTGCTGCAGCGGTCAATGCAGAAGCCTTAGACTTGCAGGCGGCAGGCGCGGATTTTATTCAACTCGACGAACCCTGGTTAAGACACGATCCAGAGGCGGCCAAGCGGTACGCAGTCAAAGCCATCAATCGGGCGTTGCAAGGCATCACGGTGCCGACGATTGTTCACTTGTGTTTTGGCTACGCAGCTGTGGTCAAAGGACAAAAACCAACGGGCTATTCATTTTTACCTGGCTTGGGCGACTCGATCGCAAAACAAATTTCCATCGAAGCCGCTCAACCGCGCCTTGATCTGGGTGTGTTGAAAGATTTAGCAGGTAAAAAAATCATGCTCGGCGTTTTGGATCTCGGTACGCATGAGATTGAAACCGCAGCGCTAGTCGCAGAGCGTATCCGGGCTGGTCTGAAATACGTGCCCGCTGAAAACATGATTCCAGCCCCTGATTGCGGCATGAAATATTTGCCAAGGAACGTCGCCTTCGGCAAGCTACAGGCGCTCGCCGAGGGTGCGAAGATCGTCAGACAAGAGCTTTCCTGATCACGCAAGCTCAGGATGCATGGTGTGCCAAGGAGTGGCTTTTTCGAAAGCCGCTCCCGCGCGCAACAAAGTCACCTCGTCATAATTTTTTCCAATTAACTGTAAAGACAGTGGCAGACCCGTGCTCGACAAACCGCTCATCATCGCCAGTGCAGGATGCCCTGTCAGGTTGAAAGGCACTCGTGCCTGCCTCGTATAGGTACGAACGACTTCCTGCTTGTCATCGATCCGGCAGGCAGGATCAAATGAGTTGGCTGCCAACAAAAGATCAACCTCACCAAAAGCCTGATTGACCGCATCACTTAGCGAGCCCCGCAATTGCATCGCATGCACGTAGTCACCCGCGCTTAGGAAAGCACCACATAGCAGTTTGCGACGAGACATTTCCGCATAGTCTTGCGGCCGATTACGCAAATGACGGGCATGGATCGCCCATCCCTCTGACATCAGAATGATTTTCTGCGCAGCGCTAAACTCTTGGAGTGTCGGCAACGTCACGTCTTTGACCTCCGCTCCCAGTTTGCGAAATACATCGCACGCGTCATTCAAGGCCCGTGTGACCTCGGGGTCAGCGTGTTCATCCTTTTCATGAAAATGACGGATGAAGCCGATTCTCAAACCTTTCACGCCAGAATTGAGGTCTTTTGAGTAAGTCTCTGGTCTGCACGTTTGAGGTGCAGAAGAAGTTTTCACCATCGCATCCAACAACAATGCAACGTCTTGAACCGATCTTGCCATCGGCCCGACATGATCGAGCGATATGGACAGTGGGTAAACTCCACGACGTGAAACAAGATCATAGGTGGGTTTAAGACCTGCCAAACCGCAAGCAGCGGCCGGATGACGCACAGAGCCTCCAGTATCGGTACCTAAAGCAAGTGGCAAGAATCCAGCAGCCAGTGCGGTCCCAGAGCCGGAGGATGAGCCACCAGGATGGTGAGCACGATTCCATGGGTTCCGAGCGGGCGGGAAAGGTAAGTCAAAAGAAGGACCACCAATCGCAAACTCATGTAGTGCTAATTTACCGAACAGGATCGCACCTGACGCACGCAAGGCAGTAATCACTGAAGCGTCATCTGCCGCGACATGATCAAGCATCACTTTCGAATGACAGCTCGTACGTTGTCCCTTCATATCGATGATGTCTTTGATTCCGACCGGAACTCCGTGCATGGGGCCAAGACTGCGTCCGGCTTTGATCTCACGCTCAGCTTGGCGCGCAGCTTGAAGTGCAGCCTCACGATCAAGCTGAATAAACGCTCGGTATTGAGGTTCGAGAGCATCAATGCGCGAAAGCAACGCTTCTATCACCGTCACTGGAGAAAGTGTGCCTGCGGCATAGCCCTGGCTCATTTCGGAAGCGGTCATCCAGTGCATCATGATTTCACCTGCATGACGGGCCAGAGCTCGGCCGTATTGTCGATGGGTAAATTCAAGGAAGCACGAATTTTTAGGGCTGTTTGGGCAGCAGTATTCACATCCTCGGGAAAGTGCAACATCGCGCGCTCAAGTCCCGCCAGCCTGGCAAGTGTCTGTATATCGTCACTCTCGCTATTTGAGTTGGCATTGCTTGTTTGTGTGTTCAACAAATATCTCCTCTTAGTGTTTTTCTGCATTTTTATTTTTGACATTACTTCAAACTGAATTTTTTACTTCGAACAAAAGTGCCAAAATCGGCGCGCTCCGGCACTGAGTAGTGACGGGCCTTGTCTTCGGACCAGCCATTGAAATCCGCATCCGGATAGATATTTGAATGACGCTGCCTGCGAAGCGGAAATAACGCGTGGCGACGGGCGTCATAACGATCAATCTCCTCTCTGAGACCTGACTCGCTAAACTGATTGAGGTGCGTGGTCACCGACCGAGGCAATCTTGGGGTGATGCGCCCAGACTCCAGAGGATAGCCAATGCATAGGCCTGCGACAGGAAAAACAGCCT
This sequence comes from Burkholderiaceae bacterium, assembly GCA_044357955.1. Lineage (GTDB taxonomy): Bacteria > Pseudomonadota > Gammaproteobacteria > Burkholderiales > Burkholderiaceae_B > Zwartia. The sequence continues at coordinate 6,035 of JBIKOQ010000055.1, forward strand.
CGGGCAGCCCCAGAAGCTCGCTGGTCTTTTCGGGGTGATTACGGACGGCACTAATCGGAACCGTCACCAAGCCAACCGCCTCGGCTGCCCGAATAAACTGTGCGAGCACGATCCCCGCATCGACCGCCGCATTCATGAAATGATCAAGGTGATCATTGGCAAAAGGTTTGCCTCGCCACAACCCGATCTGTCTGATTCTGCGGTTGTTCCCGCAAAACATCAAAAATACGGGTGCATCGTTGATCCACGGCATGTCGGGAATCAAGTCTGCGATCGCTTTGACTCGAACCCGATCTGAGACATGTACGATATCTGCTTGCTGTAAATCAGACTTAGAGGGGGCAGAGAGCGCACAAGCGAACAATAAGTCTAGGAGTTCCTGTGAGACAGCTTGAGCGGACCATTTACGATGGGAGCTGTGTGTGAGCATGCGCAAGAGCTCATCGCCACCCGGCAAATCATCTGGAACCTGCACCGACTCGCCAAATCTCCTAAGGGCCGCATCGGCGAGTTGTTCTGACAGCGTGATGGGGCTTTGCGGCATGACTCAGGTCTCCTATTCATCTCGGAATTGCATCTGATAGAGCGCGGCATATGCGCCCCCACTTGCAAGTAGCTCACTATGCGAGCCTTGCTCAACAACCTTACCTTGATCCATCACGACGATCTTATCCGCATTTTGAACGGTCGACAGGCGATGGGCAATGACCAACGTCGTCCGTCCCTTCATCAAGGTTTCCAGCGATGCCTGAACCTGACGTTCGGACTCGTTGTCTAATGCCGAAGTCGCTTCGTCAAGAATCAAAATAGGTGCATTTTTAATCAGTGCACGGGCAATCGCGAGCCTTTGTCGTTGTCCTCCAGACAAGCGTGTTGCATTTTCTCCCACCCGTGTCTGAAGACCGAGGGGCAGACCATTCACAAACTCAAGAAGATTCGCTGCATCTAATGCCTTCATGATTTCTGCTTCAGAAGCATCATGCAAAGCGCCATAACCAACATTGACGGCAATCGTGTCATCGAACAAGACGACATCCTGACTCACAAGAGACAGCTGTTCGCGCAGAGCCCGCAGATCCAAAGAGGCGATGTCACGACCATCAATCAAAACTTCCCCACCAGAGGGTGAAACAAACCGTGGCAACATATTGACCAGAGTCGTCTTGCCACTGCCCGATCGCCCGACCAGTGCAAGCGTTTGACCGGGCTCCACAGAAATCGTGACATCAGACAAGGTGTCGTTCGAGGCATCCGCAAAACGATGCGAGACGTGACGGAATTCGACACGACCCCGCGCTCTGCCCTCGAATCGACCCGTGCCAGTTTCAGGCTCGGAGGCTTGGTCAACCAGAGTAAAGACACTCTCTGCTGCAACCATCATTTTTTGCATCTTGCCCGCGACTTTTGTCAGACGCTTGATTGGATCAAAAATTTGGGCGAGGGCTGCCATG
>JBIKOQ010000056.1:0-7409 GCA_044357955.1 Burkholderiaceae bacterium
TGATCAGTGTGACGGGTCTGTTGCTGGGAATATTGGTTTTGTATTTGAGTGTGAGTCGCAATCAATGGGTGCGTCGTGCGACCAAGGCGTACATCTCGTTTTTTATCGGGATGCCCTTGATTGTGTTGTTATTTTTGATGTACTACGGCGCTCCGCAATTTGGCATCAACATCTCGCCGTTTTTTGTTGCCGTCATTGGTTTTACTTTAAATGTGGCGGCCTATAACGCTGCCTACATGACGACCGCTTACAATGGTCTCGACCTAATAGAGCTTGAGGCTGCTCGTGCACAGGGCTTTAGTGAGGTCCAGGTATTTCGTTTAATTACGCTGCCTCAAGTCATGCGCACCTCGATTCCCGCGTTGACCAATCAAGTGATCTCCAATATTAAAGATAGTTCAATCGCTTTTTTGATTCAGTACACCGAGTTTTTTGCCAGAGTACAAGAACTAGCCTCGTCAAACTTTCAGTTTTTCAAGGCATATCTTTTTGCCGCACTTGTTTACTTGGTCTTGGTTTCGATTGTTGTACTTGCAGCGCGGATCGTACAAAAACGCTTGGGTCTCTTACGTGATGGATGAGCGGATACCTACCCCGAGATTTTCAATCTGTCAGCCCTCGCTTGGGATGCAATATGAAACAACAATCTGATCGAAATCTTTATGTTGTCGACCATCCTATGGTGCAGCACAAGCTGACTTTGATGCGAGATAAAAATACTTCGACTAGCTCTTTCCGTGCGTTACTCAATGAAATTTCAACGCTCATGGCTTATGAAGTGACTGCCGACCTTGTGACACAAGACGTTGAAATTGAAACGCCGTTAGAAAAAATGACAAGCAAGATGATCGATGGCAAAAAACTTGTTTTTGTCAGTATTTTGCGTGCGGGTAACGGCATATTGCAAGGCATGCTCAACGTGGTGCCTAGTGCACGTGTCGGTCACATAGGTTTATACAGGGATCCAGTTACCTTGGCAGCGGTTGAGTATTACTTTAAGCTTCCAGAAGATCTCAGCCATCGTGATGTGATTCTCCTCGATCCGATGCTTGCGACGGGTCATACTGCTGTTGCTGCAATTGAAAGAATCAAACAACTCAAACCGCGCTCCCTAAAATTTGTTTGTTTAGTGAGTTGTCATCAGGGCATTCAGGCAGTGCATGATCGATTTCCCGAGGTCGTCATTTATACCGCAGCCGTTGATCGTCATTTGGACGAAAACGCATATATTTTGCCAGGCCTAGGCGATGCAGGTGATCGAATCTTCGGAACAAAGTGAGCGATCTGCGGTGCACTACTTAGGATGAATGCCATGAAGACTGTCGATTTGTTGGTGAAAGCAGAGTTTCTTTATCCCGTATCCGAAGGTATGCCAATTATTTATGATGGCGAAGTTGCCGTGATTGGCTCACGGATTGTGTATGCGGGTCCTGCAATGCCTGCAGGTCATTGGGATCCAAAAAATATGCTGGGTGGACCAGGGAAAATTGTTATGCCTGGTTTCGTTAATTGTCATTCACATGCGGCATCACTGATTTTTCGCAGCCAGACGGATGATCACTCGGCCAAAGCAGCTTTGCTCGATGTTGCATTTCGAATGGAAAAAGACATTACTGAGGATGACTGGTCTTTGTTAGGTGCTCTCGGCTGTGCGGATATGTTGCTGTCCGGGATCACAACGATTAACGATATTTGGTACAGCCCCGACACCTTAATTGAAAGTGTATTGCAATCAGGATTGCGCGCTCAAATTGCCAATAAGGTTTTTGATGTCAAGCTCGAAGAGCTTCGTAACGGCGACTACACACATCATCAGTCAATTGGCGAAGCGCGGTTACGTCACGGGGTAGAGTTTGTTGAAAAATGGCATGGCGCTGCTGACGGCCGTATTTCTGGCAGGATTGGCACCCATGCTACAGACACTTGTAGTTCTGCATTGCTCAAAGAGGCAAGGCATGAGGCGAATCGTTTAGGGGTCGGCATGCATATCCATGCCGCACAAAGTGCTGCCGAAACGGATCACATCAAAAACGTCTTTGGCTGCGGGCCGGTTGAGTACTTGCGAGACCTTGGAATGCTATCAAGTGATGTCGTGTTGGCGCATCTCGTGTTCGCCCAAGAAGCCGACTTTAACGCGATGGTGTCTTGCAATGCCAGTTATGCGCACTGTCCAACGATTTATCCACGTCGTGGCCGTTATCCAGAATTTGAAAAGATCATTGCAAAAGGAATTAAAACAGGCTTTGCAACAGATTGGATGCTAAATGATCCGTTTGAAGGAATGCGTTATGCAATCAATGCGATGCGTCTGCGTTTAGGGACTCCAACTGCCATGACCTGTGATCAAGCCTTACGCTTTCACACTATGGGTGCAGCGGAGGTATTAGGCCTCGAAAAGGATATTGGCTCTCTCGAGGTCGGTAAAAAGGCCGATATGATTGTGATCGATATTAATCAGCCGCATCTCCAGCCTTACTACGGCAGTTATGCCGCATTTGTCTATTATGCTCGAGCAAGCGACGTCACTGATTCTGTGATTGATGGCAAAGTCGTCATGCGCGAGCGGCAACTCTCGGGGCTAGATCACAGGGTAACGTTAGAGAAACTTCAAAAACGCTTACCGCCGTGGCGCTCGCAGCTAGCCACTTTAGGTAGCCCCGCTGTCTATGGTCCAAGTTGTGATTGTTGTGGTTTGATCTTAGGCAACTAGAATCGACACAACCCGTCCGGCGCAATGCGCGTTCACTTGAGTCTCCATCTTAGGGTTGAGTAGGAGGCGAACTCATCGTGCGTTCGGGCCGTGCTGCCAGGTCGTACAAGGCGCGTGGGTTGTCAACCAGAATCTGCCTATGCTGGTTGGCATCCGGTACCCAGTGACTCAATAGGTCAAGAAGTACAGGGTAGGCCGGGGCTGGTGTCGGCAGGTTGACGTTTGGCCAGTCTGAACCCCACACCAAGCGATTTGGCGCTTGCTCAACCAGTATTCGAGCGATTGGAGTGACGTCGTCATATGGCGGTTCCTGGTGGTCCGACATCCGCATCGGCGCCGAGAGCTTGACCCACACATGGCCACGGTCGAGTAGCCGACGCAGCGCCGAAAGGGCGGGGTTGTTTGGGCCTGCCGAGCCCGGGATTCTGGCCATATGGTCGATCACTACGGTGCAAGGCAGCGAGCTCAGCATGCCCTCGAGTTCGAGCAGATGCTCGGGTTCGAGGTGAACCTGTGCGTGCCAACCCCGTTCAGCTAGGCGGCCGACCAGTGCGGGGTCAATGGCCATACCGGGCTGTGCAGTGCGGGTGTATGAGAATCGGATGCCGCGCACGCCAAGGTCATGCCAATCGGCCAGCTGGCCATCATCGGGTAGAGTGAGGGGTGGTGTCAGCACGCCGCGAAACCGATCCGGGTGCGCACGCAGCGCATCCAGCGTACGACGATTGTCGCGGCCACTAACGGCAGCATGCACCACCACGGCATGCGCCACGCCGGCCGCATCCATTTGCGCGATCAATTGCGCTGGGGTTGCATCGGGCACTGCATAGGGTGTAGAACCGTGAATTGGGTATTGCGTTAACGGCCCGAATAGGTGCACGTGGGCATCACAGGCACCAGCCTGACGGACAATGACGGGAGTTGCGTCAAGCATGTTCAGTTTGCCTTGGTGACGCCGATCGATTTGATCAGCCGACCGTAGCGTTGGTACTCGCTGCGTACGAAGTCTGTAAAAGAATCAGCCGGCAAGTAGCCTTGCGGGACCCTCATGTTGGCGAGGATTTGTTGGAACTCAGCAGTCTTTGTGGCTTGGGCGCAGGCCTTCGATAGCTTTGCTACTGCATCAGCCGGTGTTCCCTTTGGTACTACGATGCCACCCCATCCCGTCGAGACGAGTGCAAAACCCTGCTCAGTGAAGGTTGGCACATCTGGTAGCGTCGGGATGCGCACTGCCTCCAAGAGGCCGAGAGCGCGCAAGCGCGGTGCGAGCTGCACGTAGGTCTGCACTCCGGCTACCCAGCCTGTGATCTCGCCGCCGAGCGCCAGCCGAGCGGCATCAGAGTCGCCCTTGGAAGGGACATGCAGCCAGTCGAATCCGGCCAGCTGCCCGAACTCGACTGCAGCCAGATGGGGAAGCGAGCCGATGCCCGTGGACGACAGGGAGACTTTGCCGGGGTTCTTGCGCGCATAGTCGACAAACTCGCCCAAGGTCTTGAAAGGCGAGTTTTCTGGTACTGCCAGGATCTGCGGCGTCACGTGGGTACGGCACACGTACTCGAAGCTATCTATGCCGTAGGCTAGCGTGGCCATGTGAGGCTGCGTGGTCAACGGCCCTACGGTTGTCAGGCCAATCATCCGACCATCGGCGGGTGCCCGCGCCACGCGGGCGGTACCCAGCGTGCCACCTGCCCCCGCTTGGTTAACGATCACCAGCGGTGCGCCGAGGCTGTCCCTCATGCTTGCTTGCAGCGCGCGCGCGATCGGATCCACGCTGCCACCTGGTGGAAAGGGCACAATGATCTCGATCGGCCTTTCCTGTGACTGGGCGGGAGCAGTCAGAACCAAGCACAACGTGGCCAAAGTCAGAATTCGTCGCATGATTAATGTCATGGGGTGTTCCTTTTAGGTCTGGGTAGGACGGTTGGTGGGTCGGTTGGCAAAGAGCACCTCGTAAGCGTCCTCCACCCAATCACACAGGATGGCTCTGGTCTCGCGCGGGTCGATCACGTCTAGGATGCCAAATCGTTCTGCTGTGCGGAAGGGCGAGCCCAAATGGTGGTAATAGGCTTCGAGTTCGGCCTGTCTGGCTTGTGGGTCTTCAGACTCGGCGATATCACGTCGGTAGGCGGCGGCGACGCCGCCTTCAATGGGGATTGAACCCCAGCGCGCCGAGGGCCATGCGAAGCGGTGGTTGAGCTGCGGAAAATACTTGGGCGCATGCAGCCCTCCGGCCAAGCCGAAGGCGCGCCGCATGATGATCGATACCCAGGGAATACGCACAGTCTCGATGGTGCTCATCACTCGCACAGCGCCTAACAGCGTACCGGCTAGCTCGGCCTCGAGACCGGTGGCATTGCCAGGCTGGTCGACCAGGTTCACCATCGGCAGACCGAAGGTGTCGCATAGCTTGGCATGGCGCTCGGTCTTCCAGGCCGCGGGAACGGTCATGGCACCGCCTGCCACCTTTGGGTCGCCGGACAACACGCCAACCGGGTAGCCATTAAGCCGGGCCAGCGCGGTGATGATTGAGCCACCTTGATATCGGCCAATCTCGAACACCGACCCTTCGTCGAAGACCGAGGTGATAATCTTGCGGGGGTCATAGATCTTGCGCCGGTCTTTCGGGATCGCGTTCTTTAACCAGTCGTCGGCGCGATCTGGCGCGTCGCTGCAAGAAGTGCGTGTTGGCAGGTTGGCCGAATTCCTGGGCAGGTAGGAAAGGAACCGCCGCACTTGCTCGAATGCATCGGCCTCGGAGGTCGCCTCGTTATGCACCATGGCGCTGCGGCGATGCACCTTGTAACCGCCGAGGGCATTTTTGTCGATGTCGATGCCATAAGCCTGCTTGACTACAGGCGGCCCGGCTGCAAAGACCTGGGCCTGGTCACGCACCATCACCGAAAAGTGAGACATCAGTACCTTGATTGCACCCAGGCCCGCGCATGAGCCTAGCGCTACGCCCACTACGGGCACATTGCGCAGAAGTTCCACCACCGGCCAGTTGGGGTAACCCGGTATCTTGCTGCTGCCTTGCTGCTCAAGCAGCTTCACGCTTCCGCCGGCAGTGTCTACCAAGCGAACCAGGGGCATCTTCAGAGTCAACGCCATGCGGTCGGAGTACACCCATTTGTCGGAGATGGTGGCCTCTGACGAACCGGCGCGCAGCGAATAATCATCGGCAGAGACCACGAGCTTGCGTCCCTCTATCAGACCGGTGCCGATGATCGCGTTGACTGGGCTCTGGTCAATAAACTGTCCCTGTGCACTGTAGCGGCCCTTGCCAGCGATGCGGCCCAGTTCTCGAAAACTGCCGGGGTCGAGCAGCATCGAAATGCGCTCGCGGGCATTGAGCCGGCCCAGTCCCTTCATTTTGGCCAGAGACTCGGGACCGCCCATGGCCGCGGCCTGCTCGCGTCGGCGAGACAGTTCGTCCAGCTCTTGAGCCCATTCGCCGTCATTTTGTCCGTGTGTCAACTTCGTTTCTTCGTTCATGTGCTGGCCTTTGCTTCCATCACGATGCCGGCGGCACGTAATGTGGCGATCTGTTGTTTGTCGAATCCCAGGTTAAGCAGCACCTGGTGGGTATCAGAGCCCAAGTCGGGGCCAGTGTGGTGGATATGCCCTGGCGTGCGGGAAAATTTGGGCACCACGCCCACTTGCAGCGTATGCCCAAGTTGCGGGTGTGGCACTTTCACTATCATGTCGCGGGCTGCATAGTGCGGATCCTGATAGATGTCGGCGATCGTGTAGACGCGCGAATTTGGCACCTCAGCGTCGCGCAGCATTCGCTCGAGCTCCGTGGCTTCGAAGCGCGATGTCCATTGACCGATCAGGACATTCAGGGCCTGCATGTTCTCAGGTAGGCCGCGGGCTTTGATCGTGGCAAAGCGGGGGTCGGTGAACAGGCTGGGCTGTTCCATGAGATTGACCAGCCGCTTATAGATAGCGTTGCTGTTGGCTGCGATGAGGATCCAGGCGCCGCCCGCCGTTGGGTACAGGCTGTTAGGCGCCATGGTCGGCAAGTTCGGACCCACCCGGGTCGGAATGAATCCTGTCTTCTCGAACGTAGGTACGTACGATTCCATCTGTGTAAAGGCCGTCTCGTACAAGGCTACATCCACCACCTGACCTCGCCCGCTGCGCGCCCGTTCGTGGATCGCCGTCATGGCACCGAAGGCGCCATACACCGCGGTGAGATAGTCGGTAGTGGCCAGGGCTACACGGGCGGGGGGCCGATCAGGATCGCCTGTCATGTGGCGAACGCCGCCAAAGGCCTCGCAGATCGCGCCATAGCCTGGGCGTTCTGCATAGGGCCCATCCTGACCGTAGCCGCTGATACGCACCATCACCAGTCCCGGGTTCGTTGCCGACAGTGCTTCGTAGCCGAGGCCGAGGCGTTCCATCACGCCCGGGCGGTTGTTCTCGACCAGAATGTCGGCCCGACGGATCAACTCGAGGGCGATGTCGCGACCCTGGGGGTTCTTCAGATCCAGCGCCACCGACTGCTTGTTACGCAGGATTGTGGCCGCGTATAGCGATACATCCTGAAAGTGCTTGCCCATCTGTCGCACACCGTCACCCTCAAGCGGCTCAATCTTGATGACTTCAGCGCCAAAGTCCGCGAGGTAGCGGGCGCAAGCAGGCCCTGCGATGGTGTTGCAGATCTCTACTACCCGCAGCCCAGCAAGCGGGCCCGCAG
>JBIKOQ010000057.1:0-7322 GCA_044357955.1 Burkholderiaceae bacterium
CTTAGTACTCGGCGGCCTACAATTCTCGCCTGCACAAGCGCGCAATGTTGGTTTGCCCGACTTTACGACGATCGTTGAAAAATCAGAAGCTGCTGTGGTGAATATCCGCACAACCGCTAAAGTCTCCTCGCGTGCAGGTGGCGGTGGTGGCGCGCCCGGCCAAGATCCTTATGAGTTATTCCGTCATTTTTTCGGCCCTGACTTCGCACCACCTGGTGGACGTCAAGGACCACAACAAGCGCCACGCGGACGACGTGCCGAGCCTGAGGAGCGCTCTGTGCCGCGCGGTGTAGGATCGGGATTTTTTATCTCAGAGGATGGACACCTACTTACCAATCATCACGTGGTAGCGGACGCGACGGATATTTTTGTCACGCTGACAGATGGTCGCGAGTTCAAGGCGAAAGTCGTGGGCAGCGATCAGCGTACGGATGTCGCTTTGCTCAAAATTGATGCCAAGGGAATGGCAACATTGCCGATTGGTAATGCCAAAACCCTCAAAAAAGGTCAATGGGTCTTGGCGATTGGTTCGCCTTTTGGACTCGAGTCGACGGTGACCTCGGGCATTATCAGTGCCTTGGGTCGTGAGACTGGTGATTATCTGCCTTTTATTCAGACTGATGTAGCGGTCAATCCAGGTAACTCTGGCGGTCCTTTGCTCAATTTAGAGGGCCAAGTTGTCGGTATCAATGCTCAGATCGTGTCCCGTAGTGGTGGTTTCATGGGCATCTCTTTAGCGATCCCGATTGACGAGGCGATGCAGGTTGTGGATCAGCTCAAATCTTCAGGTCGAGTCACACGTGGACGTATCGGTGTGCAGATTGGCGAGGTGAGTAAGGATGTGGCCCAAGCCATCGGTCTCCCTAAAGCCGAGGGTGCGCTGGTCAGTGGTGTTGAGCCTGATGGTCCAGCAGAAAAGGGTGGTATTTTGCCAGGCGACGTGATTTTGAAGTTCGATGGTAAAGCCATCACCCGGATGTCTGATTTACCTCGTCTGGTGGGTCAAACAAAGCCAGGTGCTGTTTCTCCCGTCGAAGTCTGGCGCAAGGGCAAGACGGTCAAGCTTAATGTCACCGTGACAGAATTAAAGGCCGAGCGGACTGCTGAGGCGCCTGCTTCAAAGGAAAAGCCTGCGGAGTCACAGAGTGTTGTGCTGGGCATGACCATTGTTCCAGTCAGCGCTGAGGCGCAGAAAAAGCTGCGGATCAAGGGCGGTGTCCAGGTGACTGCGGTTGATCCACCAGCTTCGACTGTGGGCATTGCCGAAGGCGACCTTATTTTGGCGGTCAATAACACCGACATTACGAGTCCTGAGCAGTTTGCCAAGGTGATTGCCGGTCTTGACAAGACGCGTCCTGTCGGTTTGATGGTTCGGACAGGCGATCAAACCCGCTGGGTTGCTGTGCCAGCCGCCAAATAAAGCCAAGAACGGCTAGAATAGCGGTTTGCCGCAAAAGGGGCGCAGAGCGCCCCTTTTTGCTTGCGAGCCCGCTTACTTTTCAGGTGTTATGCAGCATATTCGCAATTTCTCCATCATTGCCCACATTGACCATGGCAAGTCCACCTTGGCGGATCGTCTGATCCAACGTTGTGGAGGCTTGGCCGATCGTGAAATGTCCGCGCAAGTGCTGGACTCTATGGATATCGAGCGTGAGCGCGGTATCACCATCAAAGCTCAAACAGCTGCGCTGCATTACAAGGCGCAAGATGGCAAAATCTACAATCTCAACTTGATTGATACGCCCGGCCACGTCGACTTTTCTTACGAGGTGAGTCGTTCCCTGTCCGCATGCGAAGGTGCGTTACTGGTGGTTGACGCCTCTCAGGGCGTGGAGGCTCAGACTGTCGCCAATTGCTATACAGCGATTGAACTCGGTGTCGAGGTCGTCCCCATACTGAACAAAATGGATTTGCCTCAGGCAGACCCAGAGAGCGCGCGTGCCGAGGTCGAAGAAGTCATCGGCATCGACGCGACGGATGCAATCTTGGCGAGCGCCAAAACAGGCATGGGCATCGACGATATTCTCGAAGCCGTCGTCGCGCGTATTCCTGCACCTAAGGGTGATCCCCAGGCGCCTCTGCAGGCATTGATTATTGACTCTTGGTTCGACAACTATGTGGGTGTGGTCATGCTGATTCGCGTGATCAATGGCGTACTCAAGCCCAAGGACAAAATTTCCTTCATGGCGACAGGTGCGGTGCACATGTGCGAACAAGTCGGTGTTTTCACCCCCAAATCTGAGCCCCGTAAGTTTCTCTCCGCAGGCGAGGTAGGGTTTGTCATCGCCGGCATCAAAGAACTCGCCGATGCCAAGGTCGGTGACACGATTACCTTGTTGACCAATCCTGCTAGCGCGCCGTTGCCCGGCTTCAAAGAAGTCAAGCCACAGGTTTTTGCGGGACTTTATCCTGTCGAAAGCAGTGAGTACGACCAGTTGCGTGACTCCCTTGAAAAGCTCAAACTCAATGACTCCGCTCTGATGTATGAGCCCGAGGTATCGCAAGCGCTTGGTTTTGGTTTTCGTTGCGGCTTTCTCGGACTGCTGCACATGGAAATCGTCCAAGAACGGCTTGAGCGGGAGTTCGATATGGACATCATTACGACTGCGCCCTCCGTGGTGTATGAAGTCGTGATGCGGGACAACTCTGTGATCCACATCGAAAGTCCATCTCGTATGCCCGAGGTCGGCAAGTTTATCGAAGTGCGCGAGCCGATCGTCAATGTGACGCTGTTCATGCCCCAAGAATATGTCGGAACGGTCATGACGCTTTGTAATAACAAGCGTGGTGTGCAGCTCGATATGAGTTATCACGGTCGGCAAGTCCACCTTCACTACGAAATTCCACTTGCTGAAATCGTGCTCGATTTTTTTGACAAGCTGAAATCTGTTTCCCGCGGTTATGCGTCGATGGACTATGAGTTCAAAGAGTATCGCGCTGCGGATGTGGTCAAGGTTGATCTGCTGATCAACACCGACAAGGTCGACGCCTTGTCCAACATTTGTCACCGCTCCAATGCGCGTTATCGCGCGCGCGAGGTGGTATCACGTATGCGCGAATTAATTCCTCGCCAAATGTACGATGTGGCGATCCAGGCTGCGATTGGTGCCGAAATCATTGCGCGTGAAAACGTCAAAGCATTGCGTAAAAACGTGCTGGCCAAGTGTTACGGCGGTGATATTAGTCGCAAGAAAAAACTGCTCGAAAAGCAGAAGGCCGGTAAAAAGCGGATGAAACAAGTGGGCAGCGTAGAAATTCCTCAAGAAGCTTTCTTGGCGATCCTACAAGTCGATGACAAATAACACTGATGCAAGGTTGAACTGATGAGCTGGAACTTTGCCCTGATTTTATTTATCGCGTTTGTGGTCACGGGTGTGATCTGGACGATTGATAAGTTTTCGCTAAGACAAAAACGTCATGCTCGCATGATGCAAGCGATCGATCTAGCCCGACCGAGTTGGGTAGCCCTTCCTGCTGAGGAAAAGCGCAGCCGCGAAGAGCAGATCCGAACAGAGCTCGGTAAGCAGCCCTGGTGGGTCGAGTACGGCGCCAGTTTTTTTCCGGTTATTTTGTTTGTGTTCGTGTTGCGCTCCTTTATTGTTGAGCCTTTCCGTATCCCCTCCGGTTCGATGCTGCCGACCTTGCAATCGGGCGATTTGATTTTGGTCAACAAGTTCTCGTATGGCTTGCGTCTTCCCGTGCTCCATAACAAAGTTGTTTCAATCGGAGAGCCCGCGCGTGGTGATGTGATGGTGTTCCGTTACCCCGTTGACCCTTCAGTCGATTACATCAAACGCGTAGTCGCTTTGCCTGGCGATGAGGTGGCTTACCTCGATAAGCGCCTCTATATCAACGGTAAAGAAGTGCCGCGCAAGCGTGACGGTGAGTATTTCGAACCAGACCGTGTGGCATATACGGCACAGTTTACGGAGTACCTTGGTGAGAAGCCTCATCAAATATTGCTGGATGAGCGGAGATGGCAGGATTTAGGGCCAACTTCGAGCTTTCCACATCGTGAAAAGTGCGAATATCTCCGAAATGGTCTGCGCTGTACCGTGCCGGCCGGTGTTTACTTTATGATGGGTGACAATCGCGATAACAGCCTGGACAGTCGATTTTGGGGTTTCGTCCCCGAGGCTAATATCGTTGGTAAAGCTTTCTTTATCTGGATGAATTTTGGAAACCTAGGACGCATCGGACCTTTCCATTAATTCTTTTAGATCCTTGTCACCCGTTTATGACTCCCGCTACATGCCTCTGGCCGCTCTTGAGACTTCGCTTGGATATAAATTCGTCAAACCCGCTCTGCTTGAGCAGGCGCTGACGCATCGTAGTCATGGTGCCCGCCATAACGAGCGCCTTGAGTTTTTAGGCGACTCTGTGCTGAATATGTCAGTGGCTGCCTTGCTGTTCAACCACTATGGCACCCTCGATGAGGGAGACTTGTCTCGCGTGCGTGCCAACCTGGTCAAACAATCATCACTCGCCGACATTGCTCAAAAACTCGACTTGTCCAAATACCTCAGGTTGGGAGAGGGGGAACTTAAAAGCGGTGGTTTTAGACGTCCCTCTATTTTGGCAGATACGTTCGAAGCGATCTTGGCTGCGGTTTACCTCGATGGCGGTTTTGTTGCGGCTCAAGAATTGATCGAGCGACTGTACAAGCCGATCCTGGCAAGCGTGGATCCTCTGACCTTGGGTAAAGACGCCAAGACTCTTTTGCAAGAGTTTCTGCAGAGTCGCAAGCTGGCTTTACCCATCTACAGTGTGGTGGCGACCCATGGCGCGGCGCATAGCCAACAGTTCGAAGTCGAGTGCGCGATCCCCACTCTTGAAATCAAGGTCAATGCCCCTGGTTCAAGCCGTCGTGCAGCCGAGCAATCAGCCGCTAAACTTGCACTCGAGGCTGCGGAGACTGCGAGTCCTACCCCAGTTAAAAAGCGTTCAACCCGAGCGCGCAAAACGGCACAATTGACGCTGCCGGTTGCGGTTGCTCAGGAACTTAAATGACAGAAAATATAGACATCAAGATCTCAAGTCCTACATCGGAAGTCCCTTATCGCTGCGGCTTTGTCGCCGTGGTGGGTAGACCTAACGTTGGCAAATCAACGCTCACCAACGCCTTGATCGGCAGCAAGATCTCGATTGTTTCGCGCAAGGCCCAAACCACACGTCACAGAATTCAGGGTGTGCTCACCCGCGAGCATGAGCAGTTTGTGTTCGTGGATACGCCAGGCTTTCAAACGCGTCATGGCGGTGCCATGAACAAGATGATGAATCGTGTGGTGACACAGACGCTGGCCGATGTGGACGTGGTGTTGTTCGTGGTCGAGGCGGGCAAGTGGTCGCCAGGTGATGCCAAACTGTTGTCCCTATTGCACCATCCAGAGCGGACGCTTTTGGTGATTAGTAAAATCGATCAGCTTAAAAATCGTGATGAACTCTATCCGTTTGTCGCCAATATTGCTTCGCAATTCAAGTTCGATGCGGTCGTTCCCGTCAGCTCGACCAAACGCCATCAGTTAGATCAGTTGCTCGAGGAAGTCGCTAAGCGTCTACCTGAAAACGAACCCTTCTTTGATGCCGATACGCTGACGGATCGACCGATGCGCTTTATCGCTGCCGAACTCATCCGTGAAAAAATCTTTCGTTTGGTTGGCGACGAGCTCCCGTATGGTTGCACCGTGGTGATCGAGCAGTGGGAAGAAACGGCCAAGGGTGCCCATATCAACGCCTGTGTCATCGTCGAGCGTGATAGCCATCGCCCCATCTTGCTGGGTGCGGGCGGTAATCATATGAAGCGCATCGCTTCTGAGGCGCGCCAGGACATGGCCAAGCTGATGGACAAGCCCGTGCACCTTGAGGTTTACATCAAGGTGCGCAAGGGGTGGGCTGAAAAAGAAAGCAGCCTGCGCGATTTAGGATATGAGTAGACGCGTTCTTCGAGTCCTCGAAACACCGGGCTATGTGTTGCATGCGACAGCCTGGCGAGAAACCTCTCTGATTGTTCAAGCATTTTCTAGAGATCACGGCTGGGTCAGTATGGTCGCCAAAGGTGCCAAACGTCCTCACTCCGTGTTGCGCCCCGCGTTGTCTGTGTTTCAGCCCTTATTGTTGTCCTGGACGGGTTCCGGAGAAATTAAAACACTGACACGCGCCGAATGTGCGGGCGTGCATGCCTTACCAGGCGCAGCCATGATGTCATGCTGGTATATGAATGAGTTGTTATTTCGTTTACTGCCTCGCGAAGATCCTCATCCAGGCTTGTTTGACGCGTATGTGATCGCTTTACAGCGGCTTGCACAAGGCCAAGCGGCAGCGGGAGCCTTGCGACGTTTCGAGTGGATTTTGCTCAAAGAAACAGGCTACGGTCTGGATGTCGAAGAACCAGATTTTGATGATTTGCAGACTGAGCCTGCGCTGCGCGCAACCTTGCGCGAGCGCTTATCTGAACATCTGGCGGGCCGCCCCTTGACGACACGCCAGGTCTTGGTCGCCTTACAACGATTCCAGGCTGCGAAGCCCTCGAACTAAAGCTCGCGTGCGTGTGGAGGATCCGTTACGCCGTGAGAACGGCGCGACCAGTGACTTTTCCTTCGCGTAAAGAAGTCAACACCTTGTCAGCGTCCGCAAGTGGGTGTGTGTGCACCGGAATCGGAGTGATCTTTTTATCCTTGACGAGTTGTAATAACGCGGTCAGCTCGTCCAACGAACCGGTATAGCTGCCAAGAATCTGCAAAGCTTTCATCGGAATAAAGGCAATGGGCCAGGAAGCGCCGCCGCCAAACAAACCAACGATTACGAGCTTGCCACCTTTGATCAAGATATCAAACCCGAGGGACGTTGTGGCGGGGGCGCCGACAAGATCAATCATCGCCTGAACCAGTTTGCCACCATTGGCTTGAATAATTTGTTGTGCGGCGTCCGGTGCGGCGCCATCCACGACAGCCAGTGCGCCTGCCTCGAGCGCAGCTTGACGCTTGGCAGGATCGATATCCACCACAATCGCACCAACGCCGTTTAACGCTTTGACCAACGCGAGACACATCAATCCTAGGCCTCCTGCACCCAAGATGACGATGGGATGTTTTTGATAGAGCTGAGCACCGACTTTATTGAGTGCGCTGTAGGTGGTCAGACCTGAGCATGCATAAGGGGCGATCTCGGCGGGGTCCATCTCACCGATGTCGATGAGATAGCGTGGATGTGGCACCAAGAGGTGATCGGCATAACCGCCCGGTCGCTGCACGCCGAGGTACTGCGGACTGGAGCAGTGATTCTCCAAGCCGTCCAGACAGGCGGGACATAGACGGCAGCCGATC
>JBIKOQ010000058.1:0-7308 GCA_044357955.1 Burkholderiaceae bacterium
GGAGTTTGAGCTATTGGCACTGCCCACCACCAACACCAAATCCGAAGCAGGAGCGAGGACTTTGACCGCATCTTGACGGTTTTGGGTCGCATAGCAAATATCGCTCTTTTTAGGTTCTTGAATATGTGGGAACCGTGTTCGCAAGGCCTGGGCAACCTCGGCCGCATCATCAACGGAAAGAGTGGTCTGCGTCACAAATGCCAACTTATCAGGATGAGCGACCTGAAGCGCCAAGACGTCTTCGGTCGTCTCCACCAAATACATCCCATGATTCGACTGTCCCAGAGTACCCTCAACCTCTGGATGTCCCTTGTGACCAATCATCACGATTTCACAACCTGCCGCACGCATGCGCTCGACCTCGACATGGACCTTGGTGACCAAGGGGCAGGTTGCATCAAACACGTTTAATCCGCGCTGCTCCGCTTCGGCACGAACAGCTTTGGAGACTCCATGCGCAGAAAACACAACAATGCCACTCTCAGGCGCCTCATCGAGCTCCTCGATGAACACCGCCCCTTTGAGCTTCAGGTCCTCGACCACAAAACGGTTGTGCACAATCTCGTGACGGACATAAATAGGTGCACCATGTAACTCAAGCGCACGCTCGACAATATCGATGGCACGATCCACGCCCGCGCAGAAGCCTCGCGGTTGTGCCAGCAGGATTTCAGCGCCCGAGTCCGACATCACAACACTCCCAGCAAGTCAATATCAACCCGCAGCGTCAAACCCGCCAAAGGGTGGTTAAAGTCAAACAAAGCCGAATCGTCGGCAATCTCTTTTAGGACACCGGAGTAACGTCCACCATTGGGTGCAGTGAACTCCACCATATCACCTGGCTTAAAGTCAGCTTCCAGACCCGCATGTTGATCGAGCATGGCGCGCGAAACGCGTTGAATCAAATCAGGATTGCGATCGCCATAGGCCACAACAGGCGCGAGCGTGTAACTGAAACAATCGCCTTCGGGATGACCAAGTAAGGGGGTTTCCATCCCAGGCGACCATTGGCCGCTCCCGAGCTGCAGCGTCGCGGGGCGACCATCGAACGTATCAATAAACGTCGAGCCCGCGGCAGGTCCGTCCTCGATCACAATGCGATAGTGGAGCGTAAGGTAGGAGTCCGCACGGACAACGGGAGGACTATTGGGGGCCTGATCAGTCAAAATCTGTCACCGTAGAGGGCTTTGCTAAACGCCTATTTTAGAGCCTTCCCGATGACCTTGCGCGAACAACTTCCATCTGACCAACGACCCCGCGAAAGATTGCTACAACATGGAGCAAACAGCTTGACGAACGCGGAGCTTTTAGCACTCATTTTTGGGACAGGTACGCGTGGTATCAACGCGCTGGAGCTCGCGCAACAGCTGCTTGTCCGCTTTGGCGGCTTGCGCGCACTCCTCAGCGCCGACAGCGAAAACCTTAGAGCTGTTGTGGGATTGGGGAATGCTCGAATCTGCCAACTCAATGCCATTCAAACCCTGGCAAAGCGCGCGATCGAAGAAGAGTTAAAGCGTGACTGTTCTCTCAAACATCCGCTTCAAGTCAAAGCCTACTGCGCAACACTTCTCGGACACGCGTCCATCGAACGTTGCTTTGCCTTATTTTTAGACAATCAACACCGCCTGATCCATGCCAAACAAATTTCACAAGGCACACTGACAGAAACAACTATTTATCCTCGCGAGCTCGTCAAAGCCGCGCTTGCACATCATGCCGCAGCAGTGATCCTCGCGCACAATCATCCCTCTGGCGTGGCCAAACCAAGCGCCGCTGATATCCGCTTGACCCACCAACTCACTCAGTCTCTCGCCGTCGTGGATATTGTGCTGCTTGATCACCTCATTGTGGCCGGCCATCAAGTCATTTCAATTTCGGAGCTAGGTCAGATGTAAAAAAGAGCAGCGCCAAGGCTGCTCTTTTAACTCATCAAATACGAACGCTTAATTTTAGAATCGCGTCTTTAGACACGCTCAAAAATCGCCGCAATCCCTTGACCACCACCAATACACATGGTCACCAAGGCATAACGCCCCCCGGTGCGATGCAATTCGTAAATGGCTTTAGTGGTCACGATGGCGCCTGTCGCACCGATCGGATGACCCAGAGAGATACCGCTACCGTTTGGATTCAAGCGCTTGGCATCGAGCTTGAGCTCCTTGGCGACAGCGCACGCCTGTGCGGCAAAAGCCTCATTGGCTTCGATCACGTCCATTTGATCAACCGTCAATCCGGCACGCTTCATCACGGCTTGTGTCGCTGGCACGGGCCCGATCCCCATGATCTTTGGGTCAACGCCAGCATGCGCGTATGCCACCAAACGTGCCAGCGGCTTCGCACCGCTTGATTTCACGGCCTCGCCGCTCATCATCAGCACAGCGGCAGCGCCATCGTTGATACCCGAAGCATTTCCTGCGGTGACCGTACCATTTTCTTTGACAAACACCGCGCGTAACGCTGAAAGGCCTTCGAGCGAAATATCTCGACGTGGATGCTCGTCAAGCTTGAATTCAACCTCGCCTTTGCGTGTTTTGATCACGACTGGCACGATCTGATCGTTAAAACGACCTTCGTCTTGCGCCTGTACCGCACGACGATGGGACTCGATCGCCAAGGCATCCTGATCTGCACGAGAAATACCAAATTGCTTGGCGACATTTTCCGCTGTGATACCCATATGGGTACGCTCAAACGGATCAGTCAACGCCCCCACCATCATGTCGACAATGGTCGTATCGCCCATGCGCGCGCCAAAGCGCTGTGTCTGCGACAAATAGCCGCCACGGCTCATCGACTCAGCACCTCCGCCAATCGCCATCTCGGTATCACCAAGCAAGATCGACTGCGCGCTTGAGACGATCGCCTGTAGACCAGAGCCGCACAAGCGATTCACGTTAAAGGCAGCGCAAGTCTGCGGCAGTCCGGCATTGAGTGCTACCACGCGCGACAAATACATATCACGCGCCTCTGTATGAACGACGTGACCAAACGCTAAGTGGCCAACCTCTTTACCATCTATACCAGAACGCTGCAGAACGGCTTTGACCACAGTACTACCCAAATCAATCGGTGCCACATCCTTGAGACCACCGCCAAAGTCACCCACAGCGGTTCTAGCTGCACCGGTTATAAATACTTCACGCATTGTGCGCTCCTTAGACAGAGTAAATTGGACTGCAAGTCACAAATCACCTTGCAACAGGCAGATAAAAAAGTATCATCAGACTTATTGCCATAAGCATAACCCGCCTAGACATTACGAGATACCTATGAACATTCCCTATTCGATTCTCGACCTGTCCCCTATTCCTCAGGGTTTCACGGCGGCCGACGCCCTGCACAATTCCCGGGATTTGGCTCAACACGCCGAAAAGTGGGGCTACACACGCTTTTGGCTCGCCGAACACCACAATATGACGGGCAATGCCAGTTCTGCGACGGCTGTGATTATTGCCTACGTAGCTGGGGGCACGAGCCGTATTCGTGTCGGTTCTGGCGGGGTGATGCTCCCCAATCACGCCCCTCTCGTGATCGCAGAACAATTCGGCACCTTGGCTTCGCTATTCCCAAATCGCATTGATCTGGGTCTGGGACGCGCGCCAGGCACCGACCAGATGACCGCACGCGCCCTGCGCCGTGATCTGCAGGGCAATTCAGACCAGTTCCCGCAAGATGTTCAAGAGCTACAGCATTACTTTGACGACATTCAACCGGGACAGGCAGTCAAAGCCATTCCGGGAGCAGGCCTTCACGTCCCTATCTGGATTTTGGGCTCTAGCCTTTACGGTGCCCAGCTCGCCGCGCATTTTGGTCTGCCCTATGCCTTTGCCTCTCACTTTGCCCCCGACTATTTACTGGATGCGATGCGGGCCTACAAGGGGCTCTTTAAGCCCTCATCGCAACTGAGCCAGTCGCACGCGATGGTAGGTGTCAACGTCATTGCCGCAGAGACAGACGAAGAAGCAAAGTATCTCTTTACGACGCATCAGCAACATGCCACGCGCATGCGTCGCAACACGCGCGGTCAACTCCCTCCCCCCATCGACGACATCGAGACTTTTTGGACACCGCATGAAAAGATCTCTGTGAATGAACAGCTAGCCTGTTCAGTGGTCGGCAACCCTGAAACGGTCCGCCAAGGTTTACAGCGTCTCGTCGAAAAGACGGGTGCCAACGAACTCATGATCACCGGACAGATTTTTGATCACAAGGCGCGCCTTCGCTCTTTTGAAATCGCCGCTCAAGCCGCCCAGTCCCTCGAGGTCTCGACCGCCCTTGCCGCCTGAGCAAGGTGATCGCAGAGTCCTCTCATTTTTTAGCGTAGATATACTCACGCCTCCAGGGGTAAGCCTGGTAGATGGGCTCATCGAGCTCATCAGCTCGACCCGTCGGCGCATGCTGAGCAAGTACTTGATGCAAAGCCACCCAGCCGTTTTCAAACCCTTTGGCGCAACCCGCCAAATACATCCGATAGGCTCTGAGGGCACGCTCGCCATGCTCGCCAGGCAAGACTTTCTTTGCCTCTTCTAACTGAGCCTCTAGCGCATCACTCCACGCCCATAAGGTCCGCGCATAGTGCGGTCTCAAGTTTTCAACGTCAAGCGCCTCGAGCCCACCGGCGCTGAGCGCCGTGATCACATCGCCGATATGAACAAGCTCGCCGCCAGGAAAAATATACTTTTCAATAAAGTCACCCATCCCATTGCCCAGTTGGTCGTTATGCAACCCACCTGCGGTGATCCCATGGTTCAAAATTAGACCGCCGGGGCGCAGCAACTGCCGCAAGCGCTCAAAATAATCTTTGAGCTGCGCGCGCCCAACATGTTCAAACATACCGACTGAGGCAATCTTGTCGAACGGTTGATCATGATCAAGCTTTCGATAATCAAGCAACTGCATACGCACGCGACCACTTAGGCCTTTTTCCTCAATCAGCGTTGACACATG
This sequence comes from Burkholderiaceae bacterium, assembly GCA_044357955.1. Taxonomy (GTDB): domain Bacteria; phylum Pseudomonadota; class Gammaproteobacteria; order Burkholderiales; family Burkholderiaceae_B; genus Zwartia. The sequence continues at coordinate 4,948 of JBIKOQ010000058.1, forward strand.
GGCGTGCTGGTTACGGGACAATGTAATACCCGTAGCATCCACACCATAATGCTCAGCAGCCCACAACAACAAGCCTCCCCACCCTGCACCCACGTCCAAAAAGCGCTCACCCGCGGTCAGACGTAGCTTTCGGCAGATGAGATCAAGCTTGGCTTCTTGAGCCTGCGCTAAGTTCATCGAGGGCGTTGCGTAGTAAGCGCAGGAATAAACACGGCGTGGATCCAACCATAAACCGTAAAAGTCGTCGGATAAGTCGTAATGAAACTCAATCTGCTTGGCATCGCGTTCGATTGAATGTCGCCAAACCGACATGACCCTTGAAATCACCCCGGTCAACCAACCCAGGCGCGCAGCTTCAGTGGGGGAGCCAGGCAAAATAGAGGCGGCAACTGTCATCACATCACGCATTGAGCCGCGAACATCGCAAAGACCTTCAACGTAATCTTGACCAATCAAACCGACTTGACCCGCGACCAGATGTGCCAAGGCGCTATTTTGTTTCGCGACCAACGTGACCGACGCATCCTGAGGTCCAAGCTGTGAGCCATCGGGCAAAATCAACCCCAGACTAACAGGCAAGCTCTGCAACTTTTTTTCTATGGTTGAGATCAAAGGATTCACGTGATGTCCCCATGAGTCTATTGGTTTTTTTACTTTATATGATTTTCTCCTTGGAGAAAACACCTTAAGCTTCAGAAAGTTTGACCGTGATAAAGTCGAATCTCACCCTAATACCCAGTTTCTAAAGGCATTTCCAAATAATGCGCTCCAAACTTGCCGCAATGGGCCTGCCCGGATGGCTCATTTTGATGGGTGCGCTGACGGCGATCGGCCCGCTGTCCATCGACATGTACTTGCCCGCCTTTCCAGCAATCGCCAGCAGCCTTGGCGCGAACAGCAGCCAGGTCGAGCGCACCTTAGCTGCCTACCTTTTAGGTATGGCGAGTGCACAACTCATTTACGGTCCTCTCGCTGACCGCTTTGGTCGCAAACCCCCTCTATATGGCGCACTTGTGCTTTACATCCTTGCCTCGGCGGGTTGCGCGCTCGCCCCAAGCGTCGAATTTCTGACTGTTTGTCGTGTTTTTCAAGCGATGGGCGGAGCCGCCGGGATGGTGATCCCGCGTGCCGTGGTGCGAGACCACTACAGTACGCAAGACGCGGCCCGCGCGCTTTCCATGTTGATGCTCATCATGGGTATCGCGCCGATTTTGGCGCCTGTTTTAGGGGCTTTTATTCTCTCTTCAGTGGGCTGGCGGGGGATTTTTGTCATGATTACCTTGTGCGGCATCGCGTTGCTTTGGACATTATCCAAAGTCATGGTCGAGAGCCTGCCACCCGAACGCCAGATCAAACTCAGTTGGGGCAATATCCTACGGACTTACGGGGGGCTGCTGAGACATCGTCGGTTTATGGCGTTTGCGCTCTCGGGGGGACTGTCTTCGGCCACGATGTTTAGTTATATCGTTGTCTCTCCCCGTCTATTTATCGAGCATTTTGGCGTCAGCCCTCAAACATACGGCTTGCTGTTCGGAATGAACGCTGCCAGCTTGATCCTTGGTTCACAAGTCAGCGTCCGACTTTTAAAACACCACCCCCCCATCAAAATACTGCCCTGGGCACTTGCGGGCATGATGTCAGCGGGGCTGTTCGCCCTGCTTTCTACGCTGGCTGGTTTCGTGACACTCGTGTCGATGATGGGCTGTATGCAGACATTTATGTTTTGTTACGGCTTTGTCGGCCCAAATTCAGCCGCTTTGGCGCTTTCTGACCAAGGACACCAACTCGGTTCTGCCTCGGCCATGATGGGGACGCTTTCCATAACCTGCGGCGCTCTGGCTGGACTGCTCATCAGCTTGATGTCTACCCCAGGACCGTTCCCATTGGCCCTGATGATGGCGGGATGCACCGTTTTGGCATGCCTCATGGGTGCCCTCGCAAGGCATTCCCGCCCCTCAGTTTGATTAAATGTTTGATTTTGTATTAGAATGTCAGACTTGATGTGAAAATCTGAACAAACATAAATAGGTGTAGCCATGGCACGTGTATGCCAAGTGACTGGAAAAAAGCCCATGGTGGGCAACAATGTTTCTCACGCGAACAACAAAACCAAGCGTCGTTTTCTGCCTAACCTGCAGTCCCGCCGCTTCTGGGTTGAGAGCGAAAACCGTTGGGTACGCCTGCGCGTCTCCACCAACGCCCTTCGCACGATCGACAAGAATGGCATTGATGCCGTCTTGGCTGACCTGCGTGCGCGCGGCGAAGTCGCCTAACCCGACTCAAGGAGACCGACATGGCAAAAGGTACACGCGAAAAAATTAAACTCGAGTCCAGCGCTGGAACGGGTCACTTCTACACGAC
>JBIKOQ010000088.1:0-6243 GCA_044357955.1 Burkholderiaceae bacterium
AGATTCACTTGCTCAGCAGGATCATTTAAAGATCCGTACGTTTTTTGCCACTCAGGTGAAAGCGCAAAGTCAGCTGCTAATTTAAATGGGCTCGCATTAGTTGGAGGACTGAGTTGACCGCACCAATAATTAAATCCATCAGCGTCAGGCGCACGTCCAAAAAAAGCAATATACAAGCTTGATACGCTATCTTGGACTTCTTGTGAAAATTTGCTCTCTGACACGCCCAACTCCAGTTTTTTGAAGCATGAGCTTCGAATTTTTTACGATACAACACAAATGACAATGCAATACAAATTGAATTGCACTTGGCTTTAGAGAAAATTTTGACTTTTGAACTCAGAGTTGGTCTGACTCTTTTGGACAGTGTTATTCATTGTTGCGATATGACCTGCGTTATAAATGCCGAGCCCAGAGGTCACAGTAAAACTACACAATCTTGATTCGTTGTATTGGTCTCTGATAGCTGTGCTGATCTTAACGACGCCACTGCATTCAGCCCAAGCTTGGTGGCTATAAGCAAAAAACCCCCAATCACTACAAGCCCAATCGAAAGAAGGGCTCTGGCGTTTGAGAAGATCATCTTACCCATATATACAGCTTGCATGAAACACTCTTTGCTGCGTTTTCGCGTGCTAATACTGTGTCGACCGGACGGCAGACGTCAGTTATAGTTTTTGCATTGTGCGCGATGAGAATGAACTTGCCATCCTACGATCGTAGGATTTTCGAGAAAATGACAGGGGTATTTGGGAAGATTGGTCTTCGCTTGGTCTTCGGCTACTTGCCGTCAATGCTTGCGTGTAACGTAATTAAGTCTTTCAGTGAGGACAAACTGAGTTTTTCCATCACTTCTGTCTTGTATTGCTTGACGGTTGGAAGTGCAAGTCCGAGTTCGTTGACAAGCTGTTTATTGTCATAGCCTTTTGCCATCAGAACAAACACCTGTCTCTCACGCGGGGTCAGCGTTTTAAGGGCGACAGCTAGGCGGGTCTGACTATCCAGCTCCTGCATCACCATCTTGCTCTTCTCCATCGCGCGAGCGACCGCACTCAAAAACGCATCGCGCCCAAACGGTTTTAACAAAAAATCAAATGCACCATTTTTAAAGGCCTTGACGATTTGTTCATCTGAGCTCGCGCCACTAATAAAAATAATCGGAAGCTGATGATCTTTTTCAAGTAACTCAGCTTGCAACTGAACGCCACTTTTCTTGGGCATACGCATGTCTGTCACCAAGACTGCGGGCACCAAAGGCTCGAACTTGCTTAAAAACTGTTCAGGATTGGCAAATGCAAAGGTGGTGTAGCCTGAGACCTCTAAGGCATGGGTTAAATCAGACCGCAAGTCGTCGTCGTCTTCAACTATAAAAACGGATTGCTGACCAGAAAGGATGTCCGACTTGAACGATTGATTCATCGCGGCATACCCCCCAATGGTATTGAGATAACAAAGCTCACCCCACCCTGACTCGGCAAATTCTCGTAGATGAGCGATCCCTGATGGCGCTCCACGATATAGCGCGATAACCAAAGCCCCACACCCGTCCCGGTAGGTTTAGACGTTGTGAACATATTGAACATTTGCGCCTCTTGCTCTGAGCGAACCCCGGGGCCGTTGTCCGTTATTACCAGACAGTATTGCCCCTCTCGGTTAATGTCACTCTCGATCTGAATCAATTTATTCATTTGACTGCTGGCATTGAGCGCTTCAACAGCATTTGACAGCAAGTTAACCACAACTTGCCGAAACAAATGCTCCCAAATGGATAATTGCTCGCTCACTTGCAGCTTTAAATCCACTTTAATATTAGATTGACTTAAAAGATTTGTATACAGCGACACCACATCGCGCACTATTTCATCCACATCACATAAGCTAACGTCTTCGGAGCCGCCGTGAAAGAGTTTTTTAAGATTGACCACCAGCTGGGCCGCCGAGTGATTCGCTTTGCGAATATTACCTAAGGGTCGCTTTAGATCATCGGACTTTGTATTTGAACTATCGACGAGATGCAGCGCTTCGTCTGTATTCATTTCAATACGCGTTAAAAATTGATTGAACTCGTGCGCCAAGCCAGCAGACAAAGCACCGCTTTGAATCAAAGCTGTACTCGTAGATAAGGTTCTGATAAGTGTATCTTTTTCTCTGAGTAGCTCCTGAATTCGTTCTTGTTTTTGGCGCTCTTGAATGGCGCTTAGGGAGTAGTGCTGAGACCAATAAATACAAATTAGTACCTGAACTAAACAAAAAATCCCTGTCCGAATAATTCTGTTGATCATGTCCAGGGCGAGCCAACCACCAAGCTGATCAATCAATTCGAAGTTGTTACCAAAATCAGCAGCCAAGAAACAGATCCAGGCCAAAGACTGAACCAAACAGAATCCACAAAAAATCTTGATAAAGCTCAGGAGAAAATTAGGATGCTCTTTGACTTTTGTTCTAGCTTCCCAATAAATCCAGCCCATAAATAAAAGGAAGTTGACGCTCCGAAAAGTACTTTGTACAAAATCTAGCGTGACATCGTTGAGAGCAATGGATATATTTTTATTAAAAAGGATGACGCCCAAACCTAATTGACTAATAAAAAATAGAACTATCGACGAGGCTTTAAGATTGAATATCGATTTTCTGATGGATCTTAGGAATAAGGCCTGCAAGATGAAGCAAACAAATAAAACGGGGCCGAGCGTTGTAAACACAGACGTAAAGACGGTCGCCTTTGTTCCAAAATCCGAATGTGTTGTCTCAAACAAAAGCTGAGTAATAGCGGAAAGGAATGCATACGTACTCAATGCAATTCCCACCATCAAAATGACAGTTGGCTGGTTCTTTGGTGCTTTAATCGCGAGCGGAGCGCCTAAGATAAAAATGGTTAAGGCGATCCCGGTAACAAAAAAGACCACGCCCCAAGTAAATATATCCATAATTATCAAACCGATGATTAATTCGCTACATCATAATGACGTCGGACTTACATCAATATTTTCGGATACCTAATGTTGTACCGTGCGATCAGTCCCCCCACCCGTCAGCGAAATCGCACCGGCACCTCCCATTTGCAAGAAAACGCCTCCGAAACTCGACGGAAAAAGTAAAAGAGCTGCAAACTATTCAGTTTGCAGCCCCATACTTCGTTCTAAATACGTTGTCTGAATGCCAAAAACTCAGGCTTTCTTGACTTTTTCCAGCATTTTGAACACGCCTTTCGGTGCGTTGACGAACAGGCGCTTAAAGGCCTTGCCCAAGCAACGGCGCTCGAGAGTGTTGCGGCGCGTGCGTTTTGTTTCTGAAGCCATAGCAATTCTCCGGTATTAAGCTGCGTATATTACCCTATATCTGGCCGGAATATTCGTCTGGTTTTCCATGCAGTCTGCATGCCCACGCTCTATGATTACAGGATGAACCCAACCATTCGCATCACTGGCGCACGCCAGAACAATCTTAAAAACCTCGATTTGACCCTCAATACGGGAGAATTGACGGTCATCACAGGCGTGAGCGGCTCTGGCAAAAGCTCTCTGGCGTTTGACACGCTCTATGCAGAAGGTCAGCGACGCTACGTTGAGACTTTTTCGCCCTACGCGCGCCAATTTCTGGATCGCATGGACAAACCGGTCGTCGATCGTATCGAAGGCATTTTGCCTGCCATCGCCATTGATCAGACCAACCCCGTGCGCAGCTCGCGCAGCACCGTCGGCACCATGACGGAGCTCAACGACCATCTCAAGCTACTCTTTGCGCGGGGTGCGCAGCTGATGTGCCGCGGCTGTGGGCAGGCGGTTTGTCGAGACAGCACCGCGTCTATTTTTGCTGCGGCTAAAGAGCGCTCTGAACAAGCGAACGACCCTCGCCTGGTCGTGACTTTTCCAGTTCAAGTACCTCTAAACTTTACCGAAGAAGAGGTACTTGGATTTTTGCAGCAGCAAGGCTATACGCGAGTGCATGCCGATGAAAGCCCACTCCAGACGGGTGGGGTCTCTAGTGCCAATTCAAGTGCCGCGGTCGCGCCACCTGTGAAACCCACCAAAAAGAAATCCGCAACACTGTCGCCGCTGCTACGCACCCTGCGCGTGGTACAGGACCGTTTTCGTTTTTCGAGTGCAGAGCCCTCACGCGTGATGGAAGCCTTTGATATTGCCCTCAAGATGGGCAATGGCCTGATGTCCGTCCATGCGGTCGATCAAGACGGTGCGGATACGGCAGTGTGGAAATTCAGTGACAAGCTGCACTGTGCCGATTGCAACATCAGCTATAGCAATGCCCTGCCCAGTACGTTTTCATTTAACTCGCCGCTGGGTGCCTGCGAAGCTTGCCGTGGCTTTGGTCGCGTGATCGGGATTGATTTTGGGCTCGTGATCCCGGACGAGAATAAGACTCTCGAGGGCGGTGCGATCAAGCCCTGGCAGACCCCGAGCTACAAAGAATGTCAGGTCGAGATGGAAAAGTATGCCAAACGTGCCAACGTTTCGATCAACACGCCCTGGAAATATTTACCGCCTGAACATCAAGAATGGGTGCTGCACGGCGACCCACTCTGGAAAGGCGGCAATCAAGCCTGGAAAACACAATGGTATGGTGTACAGCGCTTTTTTGATTGGCTCGAAACCAAATCTTACAAAATGCATGTACGGGTCTTGCTGTCTAAATATCGCAGCTACACGCCTTGTCCGACTTGCAAAGGCGCGCGACTCAAGCCAGATGCCTTGCTATGGCGCATTCAGGGTAAGTCGATTCAGGACTTAATGCTGACACCGATCGTGCAGTTAAGAGCCTTCGCAGACCAACTCACTTTTCCAGGCGCCATGGACGCAGCCATGGATCTGGTATTAACCGAAGTACGTGCACGACTCAAATTCCTGTGTGATGTCGGGCTTGGCTACCTCACACTTGATCGACAAAGCCGCACGCTCTCTGGCGGTGAGGTTCAGCGCATCAATTTGACGACCGCGTTGGGTACTTCTCTGGTTAATACCTTGTTTGTGCTCGACGAGCCCTCCATCGGCCTGCATCCGCGCGATATCCACCGTGTGGTTGAGGTGATGCATCGACTGCGTGACGCCGGCAACACCTTGGTGGTGGTCGAGCATGATCCTCAGGTGATGATCGCCGCCGATCGTGTCATTGATGTCGGCCCAGGCCCAGGGGAGCGTGGTGGTCAAATTGTGTTTGATGGCACGCCTGCCGCGCTCAAAGACGCCAGCACACTAACGGGCAAATACATGGGTGGTCGACTCAAGGTCGAAGCACCGCGCCCCATGCCTGTAGCGGACAATACCCCCAGGCTTATTCTTGAGGGTGTCACCGCCAACAACCTCAAAAATATCTCGATCGAAATTCCTTTGGGACGTCTGGTGTGTGTGACCGGTGTTTCAGGCTCAGGCAAATCGACCCTCATACAAGACGTGTTGTATCCGGCCATGCTCAAGATCAAGGGCAAACCAACCGAGACGCCAGGCGCGTTTGATCGCCTACTGGGTGCCGAGCAACTCGCCGATGTCGTGATGGTCGATCAGGTCCAAATCGGTAAAACTGCGCGCTCCAATCCCGCGAGTTATGTGGGTGCGTTTGATCCGATCCGTAAACTTTTTGCACAAGCCCCAGTGGCGCGTGAACGGGGCTATACGGCCGGAACTTTTAGCTTTAACAGCGGCGATGGTCGCTGTCCGACCTGTGGGGGCACTGGGTTCGAACACGTCGAGATGCAGTTTTTATCGGATATCTATATCCGCTGTCCAGATTGCGATGGCAAGCGCTTCCGACCCGAGGTCCGTGAGGTCCAAATCGAGCACCTAGGAAGACGAGCTTCGATTGATGCCGTGCTTGACATGACAGTGTCTGAAGCTTTGGAATTTTTTAAAGGCTTACGCGATGTGCAGCTAGGACTCGCACCGCTTGCAGATGTCGGCCTGGAGTACGTCAAGCTTGGTCAACCTGTTCCAACATTGTCGGGTGGTGAAGCGCAACGTCTGAAGTTAGCGGGACACCTCGCTGAGGCGGCACGTAGCGGGATTTCCACTGCCAAGGTCGCTAAAAAAGGCAGCTTATTTTTATTTGACGAACCCACCACAGGCTTGCACTTTGATGATGTCGCGCGTCTGATGCGCGCGTTTCGCAAGCTTTTGGGCGCGGGTCATACTTTACTCATCATCGAACATAACCTCGATGTGATTCGCGCCGCGGACTGGGTGCTCGACTTGGGTCCAGAGGGTGGCGATGGCGGTGGTGAGTTAGTGGCCTTTG
>JBIKOQ010000059.1:0-7212 GCA_044357955.1 Burkholderiaceae bacterium
ACCACCCTTTTTGGGACACAATCACTGTGACAGGCTCATCGAGAACACGCACTTCTTTGACTGCGCGCTCGGCCACCTCGATGAGGGTCCGACGCTCATCACCGTAGAGTTTCGAGTCTGCTTCGATTTCTTTGACAACAAGTTTTTTGAGTGCCGTGGGCTGTTCGATCAACTCTCGTAATTTTTGCTGCTCGGCTTGCTTTTCTGCCAGTTCTTGTTCAATTTTGAAGCCTTCGAGTCGTGCGAGCTGACGAAGACGCATGTCAAGAATATCATCGGCCTGACGCTCGCTTAATTTAAAACGCGCCATCAAGGCGGGACGAGGTTCGTCGGATTCGCGAATGGTTTGGATGACTTCATCCACATTCAGATACACCAACATCCGCCCTTCGAGCACATGGATGCGATCGGTAATCTTGTCAAAACGGTAGCGCGTGCGACGAAGGACCGTGCTGGTGCGAAAGCCAATCCACTCCAACAATACCTCACGCAGCCCCTTCTGTCGGGGTCTGTGATCCGTCCCAATACACACCAGATTCATGGCAACACTTGTTTCCATGCTGGTCAACGCCAACAGCGTCGTGACGAACTCATCACGATCAATTTTTGAGGTTTTAGGTTCAAACACCATACGAACAGCGGCATCTTTGCCTGACTCGTCACGCACAGCATCCAGCAAAGCAAGCATCTGTGTTTTGGTCTGTTGCTGTTCGGGTGTTAAGGTTTTCTTGCCTGCTTTGACTTTAGGATTGGTCAGATCCTCGATTTCTTCAAGTACTTTTTGGCAAGAAGCACCGGGTGGTAACTCGTGCACAACCAGTTGCCACTGACCACGCGCCATTTCCTCGAACTGCCAGCGGGCGCGCGCTTTGAGCGAGCCGCGTCCGGTTTGATAAATTTGCGCGATTTCCGCGGGTGCCGTGATGATCTGACCACCACCGGCAAAATCAGGCCCTGGGACCATTTGATAGAGATCTGCATCGGCTAGCGCAGGATTTTTAATCAGCGCAACGCATGCCCCGGCGATTTCGCGCAAATTATGAGCGGGGATTTCAGTTGCCATGCCGACCGCAATACCGGAAGCGCCATTGAGCAACATGACAGGTAAGCGGGCCGGGAGCATGGAGGGCTCTTGGTGGCTACCATCGTAATTGGGGATGAAATCAACGGTGCCCTCGTCGAGTTCGTCGAGCAACAAGCGCGCAAAAGGCGTCAGACGAGCCTCTGTATAGCGCATAGCGGCTGCATTATCGCCATCTCTGGAGCCGAAGTTACCTTGACCGTCAATGAGGGGGTAGCGCAAGGAAAACTGCTGCGCCATTCTGACCAAGGCGTCATACGCTGCCTGGTCACCATGCGGGTGGTATTTACCTAAAACATCACCCACCACGCGGGCGGATTTGACGGGTTTAGCCCCCGACTGCAGACCCATGGCCTGCATCGCATACAGAATCCTACGCTGTACAGGCTTTTGTCCATCGCCCACATCGGGGAGCGCGCGACCGCGCACAACAGACACCGCGTAATCGAGGTAAGCCTGTTCAGCGTACAAGCCAAGGGTCAAGGATGCATCAGCATCGCTTGGGTCAAACAAACCAGGTTGAGAACCGTCAGTCATTTAGATATCAACCTCTGCGAGATTACCTTTTTCTTCAAGCCAAGTGCGACGGGCGCCGGATTCGCCTTTACCCATCAACATGTCAAACATTTGCGTCGTTGCGGACTGATCGAGCGCACCATAACCGACCGGCAGCATGCGCCGAGTGTCTGGATTCATCGTCGTTTCCCAAAGCTGGGTTGGACTCATTTCGCCAAGACCTTTAAAGCGACTGATATCCCAGGAACCTTCGCGCACTCCTTCTTTACGAAGCTTGTCCTGCACAGCCTCGAGTTCGCCTGTATCCAGACAATAGACCTTGCGGGCGGGCCGCTTGCCCAACGCCGGCACATCTACGCGAAAGAGCGGCGGTCGCGCGACAAACACATGACCGAGCTCGACTAAGCGTGGGAAATGTTTATAAAAGAGTGTCAGCAACAAGACCTGTATATGGGAACCATCAACGTCCGCATCAGAGAGAATGCAGACGCGTCCGTAGCGTAAGCCTGAAAGATCGGGCGTGTCATTGGGGCCGTGAGGATCCACACCAATCGCCACAGCGATATCGTGAATTTCGTTATTGGCAAACAAACGATCCCGATCGACCTCCCAAGAATTCAACACTTTTCCGCGCAAAGGCAGAATGGCTTGAAACTCTTTGTCACGTCCCATTTTGGCGGAGCCACCTGCAGAGTCGCCCTCAACGAGAAAGACTTCGGTACGGGCTGTATCGGAGGACTCGCAATCGGTCAGCTTGCCTGGCAGGACGGCTACGCCTGAACTCTTACGCTTTTCGACTTTTTGGGCTGAGCGCGCGCGGGCCTGTGCCTGGCGGATCGCCAACTCGGCAAGTTTTTTTCCATACTCAACGTGGCTATTGAGCCACAAGTCCAGAGACGTACGAACAAAGCCGCCGACTAAACGCACCGCGTCTCGACTGTTGAGCCGTTCTTTGATCTGCCCCTGAAACTGAGGATCAAGAACCTTGGCGGACAACACGAAACTGGTTCGGGCAAACACATCCTCGGGGAGCAGTTTGACACCTTTTGGCAACAAACCATGCAGCTCGGAGAAGCCTTTGACGGCTGCAAAAAGGCCTTCACGCAAGCCCGATTCGTGCGTCCCTCCTGCAGGCGTGGGGATGAGGTTGACGTAAGACTCCCGCACCACATTACCCTCGTCGGCCCAAGCCACCACCCATTGAGCACCCTCACCCTCGGCGAAACTTTCGTGGTCGGCTGAGGCGAACTGCTCGCCCCCAAAAAGCGGAACACGCAACTCTAAACCCTGAAGCGCCTCGGTGAGATAACCCGCGAGGCCATCTTGGTATTGCCAGGTTCGCGTCTCTCCCGTTTTTTCGTTCAGATAGGTGACTTTGACGCCCGCCATCAGCACCGCTTTACTGCGAAGCAAATGTATGAGTTCATGCGTCGGGATGACCGCCGAATCAAAAAATGAAGCATCCGGCCAGACTCTGACTCGGGTACCAGACTTTTTACGCGCAAGCTCTGGAACGACTTTGAGTGGCTCTGCCACATCGCCATTCGCAAAAGCCATCCGGTGGGCGGAGCCTTCACGCCACACCACAAGCTCTAGACGCTTGGACAAGGCGTTAGTGACCGAGACGCCCACGCCATGCAAGCCGCCAGAAAAAGCATACGCTCCGCCACCCTTTTTATCGAACTTTCCCCCCGCATGCAGACGCGTAAAGACAAGCTCGGCGACAGGTGCTTTTTCCTCAGGATGTAGTCCAACAGGAATACCGCGTCCATCGTCTTCAACCGTGATGCTGCCATCAGTTTGCATCGTGACTTGAATGTGCTTACCAAATCCTGCGAGTGCTTCGTCAGCTGCGTTATCAATCACCTCCTGAATAATATGAAGGGGATTTTCCGTTCGGGTATACATGCCAGGGCGTTGACGGACCGGCTCAAGCCCTTTTAGGACGCGGATGGATGATTCGTTGTAGGACTTTATACTCAAGTTATCCCCAAGATCTGTGGAAAAGATCGCCCATTTTACGGAAATTGGCAATCGGGGTGCGGAGGGGCCTGATCTGCTCAAAATTTAAGCAGATCAGCCAGTACAAGCACTCAGGTTAAAATGCCTACTTAGTTGAAAAGTGACCGTCGCGGTTATCCGATGGGTCCAAATTGTGCTTTAATGAATAAACGCAATATAAAAATGCCTTGTTGCAGGTTGTTTACATCAACGAACGGGCTCGTCTGAGATTGTTACAGACCCATCACTGAAATACCCTAGAGAAAATCATGAGTGAAAACATCAAAAACGTAAGCGATGTCAGCTTCGATGCGGACGTATTGAAATCCTCTCAGCCCGTGCTAGTAGACTATTGGGCGGCTTGGTGCGGCCCATGCAAAATGATCGCACCGATGCTCGAAGAAGTCGCAACGGAGTTTGCTGGCAAGGTTACAGTTGCAAAGCTCAACGTTGACGAAAACCAGGAAACAGCCGCTAAATTTGGCATCCGCGGTATTCCAACGTTGATGTTGTTTAAGGATGGTAAGGTTGCTGCGACCAAGGTAGGCGCACTTTCAAAATCCCAACTGACTGAGTTTTTAAACGGCGCGATCTAATTCGTTTCCACGCGCGGGCCCTTTCGAGGCCCGCCATTGACTCTGCTTAGCGCGAGCTGTTCTCTGTGTATTTTCCTTTTAACTCCCTTGTTTTTTTGACCCTTGACTTCATTTACGAAGCCACTTTTCCAGATAAAGATCAATGCACCTTAATGAACTGAAGGCGCAGCACGTTTCGCAGCTGCTCGAAATGGCCGCCGGCCTCGAAATCGAAAACGCAAACCGCTTACGCAAGCAAGAACTCATGTTTGCGATTATGAAGCGACGCGCTAAACAAGGCGAACAAATTTTTGGAGATGGCGTACTCGAGGTCTTGCCTGACGGCTTTGGATTTCTGCGCTCACCTGATACTTCGTATCTCGCCAGCACAGACGATATCTATATTTCACCCTCGCAAATTCGTCGCTTTAATCTGCACACGGGCGACTCGATCGAAGGTGAAGTGCGTACCCCCAAGGACGGAGAACGCTATTTCGCTCTCGTCAAAGTCGATAAGGTCAATGGGTTTCCTCCCGAGGCCATCAAGCACCGGATCATGTTTGAAAACCTGACGCCGCTGCATCCCGATAAAGTCATGACGCTCGAGCGAGACATCAGGAGCGAGGAGAACCTGACCGGTCGCATTCTGGATATTTTTGCACCGATTGGCAAAGGTCAGCGCGGCTTGATTGTCGCAAGCCCTAAATCTGGTAAGACAGTCATGATGCAGCACATCGCACATGCCATCACAACGAATTTTCCTGATGCTGTGATGATCGTGATGCTCGTCGACGAGCGCCCTGAGGAAGTCACTGAGATGCAGCGTACTGTTCGCGGTGAGGTCGTCGCCTCCACGTTTGATGAACCTGCTACGCGCCATGTCCAAGTTGCTGAAATGGTGATCGAACGTGCTAAGCGTTTGGTTGAAATGAAAAAAGATGTGGTGATTTTGCTAGATTCAATCACTCGCCTTGCCCGCGCCTACAACACAGTCGTTCCCGCCTCCGGCAAAGTGTTGACAGGTGGCGTAGATGCCAACGCTCTCCAGCGTCCAAAGCGTTTCTTTGGCGCCGCTCGCAATCTCGAAGAAGGTGGCTCGCTCACCATCATCGGTACGGCCTTGATTGAAACGGGCAGCCGCATGGACGAAGTCATCTACGAAGAATTCAAAGGTACGGGCAACTCCGAGGTTCACCTCGAACGTCGTCTGGCTGAAAAACGTGTTTATCCCGCGATTAACCTCAACAAATCTGGCACACGTCGTGAAGAGCTGCTGATCAAGCCTGATTTACTTCAAAAGATCTGGGTATTGCGTAAATTCATCCATGATATGGATGAGGTCGAGGCAATGGAGTTCATCATGGACAAAATGCGCTCTACAAAGAACAACGCTGAGTTTTTTGACATGATGAAAAAATAAGTGCCTCTAGCCACCAATCATTGGTTGGCTAGGCACTGGCGTCGGGACACCAATTGGGATGAGCTCAGGCTCATCCCAAGTCCCTTTAACCTCATACTTTGCACTCATCGCTCGCTCAATCGGATTACGCAGTAAAAATTGCGTCACCAACGCACTCAGTCCAGCTATTGGATTGACAACAAACGCAGTTGCAACCGCAGCACCGCTCATATCCAGAATAGGACGAACATCCGCATTCATACTCCAGCTTTTTTGAGTGAGATTTGAGCCTCCCGTGAGCGAAATGCGTGCAATCGGACTTCGCACAACAAGATTATCGGTGTGGACTACGCCTTGCTTGAGTGTCAGATCGCCTTGGATACTACTCCAAGGAAAACCATCTTTGAACTCACTACCTGTTCGGAAATTAAAACTCAAGATACGTTGAAGCGACTGTAGGGAAAGCACTTCAAGCAAACGGGCGCTGCGAGAGTTTACGTGTTGAAAAACGCCGTCCTTGAGATCAACAGTCACCTCACCATTGAGACCTGTATAAGAGTACTCCCAAGGAAAATTCAGCCAATTGATCTTTGCGTTGATCGTGCCAGAGCCTTCGAGCGCACGATTTTGGTGGCCTAATTGATCGGACAACTTTCCTAAATTGGAAACCGTAATCAAGGTATCTAAATTAACTCCCCGCTCAGGTCCTTTTAGAAACCACGTCCCTTTTGCAGTCATGTTTGCGTGCGGATTCGAGACTTCAAGCTTTTGAATTTGCCAGCGAGAGCCATTATCTGTGTTGGCTCCCACAATATTCAGAGCCCCTAGTCGACTGCCGAATAAGGTGAAGTCTTCAACCGATACATCGATTGCTGGCATCGCTGACCATTGCTTTTCGTCAATCACGTCGGTTTTAGGCGGATCTTGTGCAGAGGTGCCTTGGGTACCGACGGAAAGCTTTGAAAACTTTGCCACAACCGGACCGACCAACCCCCGCGCTCCGGTCGTCCACGAGGCAACCCCTTGGGTCTCTTTAGACTCAAGCCGTGCCGACCACTTTTGCGACGTCGTTTTGCTGAGCATTAAATCCAAGTCATGCAAGCTCAACTCAGCAAAAATAAACTCGGGGGAGCGCACGCGCAGCTGTTGCAAGGGAGGGAACAGGGCGGGCGTTGCTGAGGCGGCATGGAGTCCAGAGGGCGACGTGAGCTGATCCGTGAGCGATTTCCAATCAGCCCAATTCACACGATCAAAACCGAGATTCACGATTAGCCCAGCAGGCGGCAGTGTGGCTGGCGCTCCCATGACAATCGCACCGCGAGAAAAATAAGAAGGTCCTCGCCCGTTTGGGGTGTGCTCAAAGCGACCATTCAACACGTTGCCCATACTAAAGGTCAAGGCTGTTCTGTCGACTTTCCCTTGTTGAATACTCTGTAATCGAAGGGACAGTGGACGTTTTTGAGCTGCTGACTTTCCAAGGGGGGGAGGCAATTTGATGGTGAGACCTTCGAGACTTGAGCGTACGTCGAGGTCAATCCCTCCTGTCGCAGTCCCTTTGATGTCAGCTTGATAGCCAGTGCGTCCCGTCACTGAAAGTAAGGCGCTCAGCTTTTGATGCTTTTCGGCGGCGATACTTGTCA
>JBIKOQ010000060.1:0-7150 GCA_044357955.1 Burkholderiaceae bacterium
CCAAATCGCCAGAATGCGAAGCCCCATGACACGACCTCGGTATTGAGGTTCAATGACGCGCAACATCACAGCTGCCAACGGCACAAGACAAACGCTTTGCACGAAACCGGCGCAAATTAAAATCAGCACTCCGATCAAGAAATGGGTTGTGGGCCCAAAGAGCATCAATAAACCAAACCAAATTACCGTGGCAACGATGAGTGCACGCCCAGTGCCTAGTGAAAAACGGTTGCTCCCTAAAACGATCGAGCCGAGCAACGCTCCGAAAGCGAAACTCGCACTCAGTGTGCCAAGTCCCTCTTGCCCCACCTCGTAAACCGAGCGAGCGATATAGGGCAATAAACCCAACGAAAAAGGAAACGCTAGAAAGTTCACAAGAAATGCCACGCTCATTGTTCCCATCAAAACGGGTTTCGCCCAAACGTACGAAAAGGCATGATGCAAATCAGTGAATGGTGAGGGACGGAAAGTATGAACGACACCTTCATGCACGGGCTTGTCCGCCACGCTCATGGAGAAATAAAAACTCACTAAATAAAGAAAAGTAATGCTGACATACACAGGCACCATTCCGAATTGCGCAAAAATACTTGCCCCGGCCAAAGCGCCTGCGATACGCGCAGAATCGGAGGTCATACGAGAAATACCTAAGGCAGAAGTCAACTGATCGCTAGGCTGGGTCTGACCGATCAGTGCATAACGCATCATTAAATCAGAGGGGCGAATCAAGCCGACAACGGTCGCAACCGCGATCACAGTGAGAGGATTCAATAAATCAAAAAAGGCAAGCATCGCAATGACCATCGCCGCAATGGCGTAAAGACCTCGCGTCAACATGAAGAGAGTGCGATAGCCAACGCGATCGCCGGCGATACCCATAAAAGGCGAGATCAGTGCGCCCGTGTATTGCAAAGCGCCGTAGATCACGAGTAAAAGTACTGAGCCAGACTCGACCAACACATACCAGCCGAGAACAAGAATCTCCATCTCAAAGGCCCATGACGTCGCCAAATCCGCAGTCCACTGATAACGAAAACTGCGCACCTTAAAAGGTGCGCGAGAGGACTTCAAGATGCTGCTAAAGCCGCCAGCCATAGAAAAAACTAAATCTTTGTCAGAAGAATTTTTATTCGAGCTTGATATTACGTTCTTTCACGACTTGTTTCCACGTAGCAGACTCCTTGGCCATAAAATCGGCCAACTCCTGGCGGGTCGTCGGGTCTGGCGTCAATCCATGCTTGTTTAACTGCGCGCGCACCTCTGGATCATTCAGCACCTTCACAATTTCTGTATTCCAACGATCCAGTATCGGAGCCGGTGTTTTGGCAGGCGCAACAAAGGCATACCAGTTCGTCGCGTTAAAGCCGGGGTAGCCAGACTCAGCCATCGTCGGCACATCGGGCATTAAATCCGTACGTTTTAAACCCGTCGTGGCTAAAGCCTTGAGTTTATTTGTCTGAACATGCTGCACACTAGTCGTAGGTGTCGCGTAATAGGCGTCAATCCGGCTACTCAACAAATCAAGCATCGCAGCACTTCCGCCTTTGTAGGGAACGTGAATAAGCTCCACACCAGCACGCTGAGCGAAAAGCTCACCAGCCAAATGGGCAGCCGAACCCACGCCGGTAGAAGCGTAGGTCATTTTTCCAGGTTCTTTTTTCGCGGCCGCCACCAGCTCAGCCAGCGTGTTGACCTTTAACTCAGTAGGCACAACTAAGACGTTGGGAAAATTCACACCCATGGAGATAGGCGCAAGATCCTTGAGCGGATCAAAATTTAACTTCATCAAATGGGGTGACACGGCCATCGGGCCGATCGTTCCGAGCAACAGCGTCGTGCCATCGGGCTTGGCGTTGACCACTGCTTGCGTCGCGATCACGCCACCTGCACCGGGACGGTTTTCAACCACGACAGGCTGCCCAAGATTAGCGGACAAGCTTTTAGCGACAATTCGAGTCGCAGTATCCGTGCCGCCACCTGGGACGAAACCGACGACGATCGTGATGGTCTGACCTTTAGGAAACTCTTGCGCCAAGGATTCCACTGGAGCAAAAATAGAGGCTAATGCAAAAGACAAGGCACAGACGCCAGGCAATGCCGAAGCTAAACGCGATTTTTTCAAAGCACTCTCCAGAACTGAAATGGTGGATGTTGGCAATACAGTCAAAAGCATACCGTATTTGAACGATGCGTAGCAGACAGTTCGTCAAAGCGATAACATAAGAGATCAATAGGAGAAAGCATGAAAATTCTAATTTTGGGTGCAGGTGGCGTCGGCGGTTATTTTGGTGCCAGACTGATTCAAGCGGGGGCTGATGTCACCTATTTACTGCGAGACAAAAGACATGAAAAAATTCAGACCGAAGGTCTTGTGGTTGAAACCCCAAAAGAGACCTTCACGCTCCACCCCAAATCCGTTACGCGCGACCAACTCAAGCCCGAATATGATCTGATTGTGCTGGCACCCAAGGCCTACGATCTTGACGATGCGCTGGACTCTGTGAGCGCGGCGAGTTCAAAAGGCGTGATCTTGCCGGTCCTCAATGGACTGCGTCATATTCAGATCCTGGATGAAAAATTTGGCCGTAGCCGCGTCATGGGAGGCGTCGCCCACATTGCTGCAACCATTACACCTAGTGGTGCGGTCAAACAACTCACCGAGCTCCATGCATTGACCCTTGGACATCGCGACCCTGCGCACGAATCTCTCGCACGTGCATTTTCTGCCATGTGCGACAAGGCCGCCTTTGACAATACTTATAGTGAAAATATCGAACAATCTCTGTGGGACAAGTGGGTCTTTCTCGCCACGCTCGCGGGCATGACGACACTGTGCCGAGGCCATGTTGGAAAAATAGCGGATGCCCCCTGGGGCAAGGAGACCATGACCAGCTTTTATGCGGAAAGCTGTGCCATCGCGCAGGCCAATGGCTTTCCAACCAAAGAAAGTGCTCAACAAAAAGCCCTTGCAATGCTGACTAAAACAGGCTCAAGCTTTGCGGCCTCCATGCTTCGTGATTTGACGCAAGGCCATCAAACCGAACACGAACATATTTTGGGTGCCATGATCGAAGCCGGCGTGCAAAAAGAAGTCGCCTGCCCCTTGCTCAAGGCTGCACACACACATATGGTGGTGGAGCAGAACAAGTCCTGAGGGTGATACTTTGCCCAGTCATCGACCTGGGCTTGGGCTTAGCGTGACAGCGCGAGCCTGAGCCCGAAGCCCACTAAACAAAGCCCCGCTAATTTTTCCAAGGCAAAAGAAATATAGCGATTGGTGCGAAGTCGCTCAGCTAAAAAATGCGTCAACAAAATCGCCACGACGCAATACAAAAAAGCCAGCACGGCAATGGTAGCGGCTAAAAAGGCAAAGGTGACCAGCCCTCTGTTTTGAACAGGATCCACAAACAAGGGGAAAAAAGCCATGTAAAACACAATCGCTTTCGGATTGAGCAAAGTAATGACAAGCGCCTGCCGTAGATAGTGATAGGGCTTGATATTGAGCACGGGGGCCGCACCAGGCTTTGCCAACAGCATCTTGGCGCCGAGCCAAAAAAGATAGGCCGCACCAAGCCATTGCACGACCTCAAACGCGAAGGGCGACGTCACCAGTAAGGCAGCCAAGCCCGCGAGGGCCATCCAAGCCAACACCTGATCGCCCAAAATGACACCCAGAGCTGCCGCAAAGCCGCCCCGGATGCCGCCTTTAGTCGTTGAGGTAATCAAGACGAGGTTTCCGGGACCGGGGATCAACAAAAAAATGATGAACGCCACCACAAACGCCGGATAGTCGGTGACCCCGAGCATCAAAGACCTCTATGCTTAGTGACGGTGCGAGCCATGTCCGGACGTGGCTCCAGGATTATAGGTAGGGGGTTTGATCTCAAAATTGACCTTGACCTCACCTGCTTTTTCAAACTTTAGCGTGACCGGTACCATGGCACCCGCTTTAAAGGGCTCGCTCAATCCTAAAAACATAATATGAAAGCCACCCGGTGACAGCTTGACGGAGCCGCTTGCCGGCACATCAATGCCTGTGACTTCTCGCATTTTCGCCACGCCATTTTCATTAATGATCGTGTGCAACTCCACACGATTCACTCCCGAGGCACTCGCAGAGACGAGACGATCCCCTTGCTTGGCTTTATTATCAATCTGGACGTAACCTGCACCGTTGACTTGACCAGGCACAGAAGCGCGAACCCAGGGCGCCATGAGTTTTAAATCACCCGCCACCACCTCGGAGGCCATGACCCCAAACGGGGAACAGAAAGACATCACTGCCACCAAGAATGCCATGTTGATGGTCGCGCGTCTTCTTTTAAGGGAGATTGTGTTCATTAAAGACCCTAGCTTGTTTAAAACAAGATTGATTAAAAAACTACATCCCAAATTTTAGCTGAAAACCTCTAAACTACTTTATGCGCTCGACCACACCAACGCCTGAAACTCCTACAGCGATTACCGCGCCGCCCAAGCCGTTGGCCTTTCAAGCCAAATCAAGCTCGCCTTTGGGTATAACACTGATTGTGGTTGCTTTCGTTCATGTGTTGGTGATTGTGTTATTGCTTTCGCACTTTGGCTGGTTCGGCATTTCGGATCCTGAGGCCGACTCTGATGCGACCGCAGGACAATCCGGTATTGTCATTCCCGTTACGCTAGAGACAGCGCAACGTGCTCAAGAGACACCATCACGAGAGCCTGAACCAGAGCCTAAGCCTAACACTGCGCCTGAAACTGAACTAAAGCCGGAGCCGGAGCCGGAGCCGGAGTCTGAGCAAGAGCCAATGTCTGCGCCTGAAGCCACGCAAGAGCCACCAGCACCCTTAGCTGCCCCTATGGACTCTTCATCTACACTCGAACCTGAAATTACAACAACTGCTGAGCCAACCGCTAAGCCAATAGTTGAACCAATCATTGAACCAACAATTTCCCAAAAGCCCGATTTAAGCTCGATGCGAGAGGCACCCACCCAAACCCGAGTGAAAGGCGCAGCGAGTGCGGACTCTGGAAAGGCTACGGGTTCTGTGCAACAGCGCAGCGAGCCCACAACATTACCTCTCACACCCGCACACGTCGACCCAAACTATCTGCATCGACCGAACCCTGTTTACCCTGCATTATCTAAGCGGCTTCGCGAAGAAGGCACCGTTCTTTTACGGGTCAATCTTGATGCGCAGGGTATCGTTTTAGACCTCACCATAGAAAAAAGCAGCAGTTTCCAGCGCCTTGATCAAGCTGCGCTCGAGGCGGTTAAACAATGGCGTTTTATTCCTGCCAAACGGGGCCAAGAAGCCATGCCATCCTCCGCGCTCGTTCCGATCGAATTCAAACAGCCGTAGAGGCCCGAACCCTCTTATTTTTTATAGCAACACGCGCTAGCGCCGTCTTTAGAACACGAGTTGATACCGAGCAAGGGATAGGCGGGACAAAAGCGAAAAATCCCAGTCAACAGGGGAACCACACCAATCCAACCCCAAACTCCGATGGTACCCATTGCCGCTAAAGTGATCAAAATTAAACCACCGACGATGCGCAGCGTCCGATCGATTGTGCCTACATTGCATTTCATGATGAAGATCCTTTAGAAACGTTGAATGACGTTGAGGCCTACACGTTTATTTGGACGTGTCACCATCAAGCATGGCACGCCTGATCTGAGTGCGCATTGATCTACATCACGTTTCTTACAAAGCATTGAGAGGAATCTTGACATAAGACACGCCATTAGATTCCTTGGGGGGCAACTCGCCCGCACGAATATTGATCTGCACCGCAGGCAAAATCAGCACTGGCATTTCAAGCGTCGCGTCGCGTTTGGTTCGCATGTCTACAAACTGTGCCTCGCTGATGCCATCATGGACATGAATATTATGCGCCCTTTGCTCGGCGACGGTGGTTTCAAACTTCACCGCACGGCCTGCTGGCGGATAGTCATGACACATGAACAACCGTGTCTCAGCCGGCAAACTTAAAAGTCGGCGCGTCGAGGCATACAAATTTTTAGCATCGCCGCCAGGAAAGTCGCAGCGTGCCGTTCCCACATCGGGCATAAATAATGTATCGCCCACAAACACCGCATCACCAAACTGATACGCCATGCATGCGGGAGTATGTCCCGGCACATATAACGCATGCCCCTCGAGCGCGCCGACCTTGAAAGGCTCGCCCTCCTTGATCAAGACGTCAAACTGAGAGCCATCTTGACGGAACTCTGGCTCGAGATTAAAGACACCGGCAAAAACCTTTTGTACATGCGTAATGTGGTCGCCAATGGCGATCTTACCGCCGAGTTTTTCTTTTAAATAAGGAGCGGCTGACAGGTGATCAGCATGTGCATGTGTCTCCAGAATCCATTCGACCGTGAGGTTGTTGGCACGAACGAAATCAATCACTTTGTCCGCAGAGGTAGTTTTGGTACGACCCGATTTCGGGTCGTAATCCAGGACGGAGTCAATGATGGCGCAAGCCGAACCCGGTTTTTCATACACAACATAGGTAACCGTCCAAGTTGCGGGATCAAAAAGACCATGCACCAAAGGTTTTGTATTGGTATTACTCATATTGACTCCAAGGCGTCCATAGCGAAAAAGTAGGATATACAAATGACATATAAATATTATATACTTAAACAAATTGTATGTAAATATATTATAATTTGTTTAAGTTGAACTCAGCACTGCGATTCCCATCATGATGACAAAAGACACCACACCGTTCGAGCTAGCCACCATGCAAGCCTCTGCAGCCAATGCCTGCCGACTCATGAAAGTCCTCACCAATCAAGACCGACTCATGATCTTGTGTCAACTCGCGCAAGGTGAGCGCTGCGTCAGCGAGCTTGAAACGTCGCTTGGCATCGTTCAACCCACCCTCTCTCAGCAACTCACCGTCCTACGCAATGAACAACTCGTCAAGACGCGTCGCGAGGGAAAAAATATTTACTACCAGTTCTCAAGTCCGCAAGCACTCGCCGTCATGGAAGTCTTGTATTCACAATTCTGCATCAAAGAAGGAGTCAGCGCATGAATATCGATTGGGCGCATTTCACGCCATGGAGCTCGCTTTCCGGCGGCATCATTCTCGGGGTCGCTTCCGCCCTGTTTATCCTCATTAATGGACGCGTACTTGGTATCAGCGGCATTTTAGG
>JBIKOQ010000061.1:0-7064 GCA_044357955.1 Burkholderiaceae bacterium
AGTCGTCTTTTCAAGACGACCAAAGCAATGATGCCAATCAAAGTAAACATGGCTAAGCTCCACCAGGCATATTCAATGCCGAGAAGCTTGACGCGTGCATCCATGCAGCTCGCGTAAATACCAAACAACCAAGGAACGGCGCTATCAAGGCCGCTTTTCGTCATGATTTGATCTGCCAAGGTTTGCGCACAAGAAAAGGTATTGGCGGCTACTTTTTCCTGATACCAGGCGGCGGTAACACCCATGATCGCAATCGCAACAACACTCGCGGATCCAAGTGCTATACGCATACGAGTAGGTTTTACAACACCAAACCCAAGTGCAAACAATCCAATCATCAAATACAAAAGACGTTGAAAAACACACCAGGCGCATGGCTGCATGTCATAAACATACTGCGATACGAGTGCGATCGCCACAGAACTCAAACTCAGAACACTGATCAGCCGTAAAAGATTAAGCTCAAGCTGCACTGTGTTGCCCCTGCGTTAAAGTTTCGAGAAGCGCGCGTTCAAACTGTCTTTGCGTTCGCGGTTGCGACAAGGTATCGCCTCGTACGACAAAAATGTCTTCGACACGATCTCCAAGTGTCATGACTTTAGCTGTTTGCAAATTAATGTTGAAAGAAACAAATACTTGCGCCAACTCGCTCAATAAACCTGGACGATCGGCTGCAGTGATATCGATCACCCAAGACGCGTTACCATCCCCTGGCTTGATTGCGACGGCAGGGGGATATGGAAAGGCTTTTGATAATCTCGAGGCACGCATCCCCACACGGTGTTTTAGGTCTTCTAACTTCAGTTGATCAAGTTGCGTTGTCAGTTCATGCTCAATCATTGTCGCTTCAGACCGCAAATCAATTTGGAGGTCTGACGGAAGAACAATAAAACTATCCAAAGCATAACCACCTCTTGTGGTGTGTATGCGTGCATCCTGAATGCTCAGACCTCGGAAACCAAAATATCCGCACAAGCGGGCGAATAAATTTTTATCATGCTTTGTATAGACCAATACTTGCAAGCCATCCCCACCTTCGGTCGGACGCGCTTTCACCACGGTGTTTTCTGTACGAAAACAATGATAAAGATGCCTTGTATGCCACGCAATTTCAGGGGCGTCGTGTCGTAAAAAGTAT
Source organism: Burkholderiaceae bacterium (assembly GCA_044357955.1). Classification (GTDB taxonomy): domain Bacteria; phylum Pseudomonadota; class Gammaproteobacteria; order Burkholderiales; family Burkholderiaceae_B; genus Zwartia. Next base: position 1,139 of record JBIKOQ010000061.1, read on the forward strand.
GCGATATCGAGTTCGCCCCAAAACGCCTCACGCGCATCATCGCGCAGTCCGGCAAGACGAGTGAGACTCGCTGCATCATCCATACGCTTTTGTAACACCGTGTTAGCGTCGCCGGAGGAGCCTCCCAAGGCCGCTAAGGTCAAATTAAAAAGATCTTCGAATAGCTTTCCTTTCCACGCATTCCAAACCTTAGGGCTCGTACCGCGAACATCCGCTACCGTTAACAAATAAAGTGCAGTCAGTTTTCTGGGTGTTTGAACAAGTAAAGCAAAGTCTTGAATGACTTGTGGATCAGATAAATCCTTTTTTTGTGCAACCTGGGACATCTGCAAATGGTATTTAACTAGAAAAATAACCAGCTCAGTTTCGTCCTGTTCTAAATAATGCGTACGTGCAAATTTCCTGACTTCCTCGGCGCCCAAAGTGGAATGATCACCGCCACGTCCTTTGGCAATGTCATGAAAAAGTGCGGCAACATAAAGTAACCAATGCTTATCGAAGCCCGCAGTGAGACGTGTGGCAAGCGGATACTCTTGCGCATGCTCAAGCATCGTGAATCTACGAATATTTCGTAGCACGGCCAACGTGTGCTGATCTACGGTATACACATGAAATAAATCATGCTGCATCTGCCCTACAACTCGACGAAATACGGGTAAATACCGCGGCAAAATATTGAGCATCGTCATGCGCCTTAGGGCGTGCACAATGCCTTGGTTTTGTTTCAATATTGAAATGAACAAATTCCGATTGATCGGATCGCCTCTAAAAGAGGCATTAATAAGATGCCTTGCATGCCAAATCGCCCTTAAAGCGCGCGCTGAAAGCTCCGTCAACTCAGGATGTTGCTGCATCACAATAAATATGCGCAGTAACTCAGACGGATGTTTTTCAAAAAGTCGGTCGTCTTTGATGTCTAGCCGATTATGCTGCGCGCAGTAGTGTTCATTTAATGTTTGAACATCATCGGCTGAAAGTGGAAATAAATGCTCTCCTATGGCTTGGACAAGTAAAGTATTGAGTTGAGTGACGAGTCTGGCTGCCCAGTAATATCTTTGCATCAAGATTTCACTGGCCCGTCTCGTGACCGAGGCCGTGATTTGGTAAGCCTCTGCCAATCCATGTTGTAAATCAAACAGAAGCCGATCCTCTCGACGATTTGCCAACAAATGCACCTCGATACGAAGTCGCTTGAATGCTTGTTCGGCTCGATAAAGATCTCGCGCTTCGGTGCGTGTGAGCAAACCAGACTGTGCAATTTGGCTCCAGCTTTGTCCGAAACCAGCCGCTCTGGCCATCCATTGAATCACCTGAAGATCGCGTAAACCCCCAGGAGATTCTTTACAATTCGGCTCAAGAGAGTAGGGCGTATCTTGATAACGCGCATGACGCTGCTGCATTTCACTACGCTTAGCCTGAAAGAAACTACTAGGATCCAGTTGCTCTTTCATGCACGACATAAAGCGCTTTGTTAGTAAGCGGCTTCCCGCAATCCAGCGCAACTCTAAAAGCGATGTCTCCACCGTAATGTCTGCGCGTGCTTCACTCAAACATTGTTCAATGGTTCTCACGCTACAACCTGGCTCTAAACCCACATCCCACATTGCTGCGACGAGCCCACTGAGTGTTATTTCATCAGCAGGGCTAGGATCTCTGGGTAGCAAGATTAATAAATCGACATCTGAAAAAGGATAGAGCTCGCCTCGTCCGAAACCACCCACTGCGGCAAGTGCAGCCCCCTTGGGCAGTGGATATAGTGCAAGCAGCGAACGCAGTGCCTGATCGGCGGTTCGCCTCAAGGACGTCAATAATGCGTCTGCGCGAGGCTTGAGCCGATAGCGAGCAAAAGCAGCTTCTCTATCGAGCTTGATTTGGGTCCGAATCGATCCAATGCTTTCATTCAACGCTTCAGTGAGGCCATTTTGTTCAGTCATTCAAACACCTTTTGGCTTAAACACGCTTCAAACATTGAATGCAAAAATCTAAAGTGTGATGAATGGGGGAGGAGCAGGCATTCCCGGTGATTGCGTCAACACCTCGAAGCCCGCTTCAGTCACCATAATCGTGTGCTCCCACTGTGCCGACAAACTGTGATCGCGCGTCACAACAGTCCATCCATCCGCCAATTGACGGATATCCCTTTTTCCTGCATTGATCATGGGTTCGATTGTAAAAATAAGGCCTGGTTCAAGTTTTAGCCCCGACCCTGCTTTTCCATAATGCAAAATCTGAGGATCTTGATGGAATTTTTGGCCAATTCCATGACCGCAAAACTCACGTACAACCGAAAACCCCTGCTGTTCGGCATACTTTTGGATGGCATTTCCAATATCCCCCAGCGTGTTACCAGGTTTGACTTGAGCAATGCCCAGCCACATACACTCATACGTGACTTCGGTCAGGCGCTTGGCAAGAATCGAGGTTTCGCCCACCGCGTACATTCGGCTTGTGTCACCAAACCAACCGTCTTTAATAATCGTGACATCAATGTTTAAAACATCTCCACTTTTCAATACTTTATCACCAGGTATTCCATGGCAAACCTGATGATTGACGGAGGTGCAAATGGCCCCGGGGAAGGGGGGATAACCAGGAGGCGCATAGCCGACGGTTGCTGATTTCACCTTGAGCTCTTGTGTTAAATACTTTAAACACAACTGATCTAACTCACCGGTTGTCACCCCTGGTTTGACGTAGGGTGTAATGAAATCTAAGACTTTTGCTGCATCGCGACAGGCGGCTCGCATCTTGGCCTGATCTTCGGGATTTGTGACGAGACTCATAGTGACTTGAGTAAATGTAGTGAAAGATAGTAGAATTATAGGCTTACCTAGACTTATCCATACCCTAAAAATCGCGTGTCACGTCACCAGGGTGCCTGCTTATGCAGGTGCAGACATGACATTAGACCCAACCCTCGGAGCTTGATTACTATGTCTTTAATGCGTGAAATGTTAGAAGCGGGCGTGCACTTTGGTCACCAGACCCGTTACTGGAACCCCAAGATGGCCCCTTACATTTTTGGCCATCGGAACAAAATTCACATTATCAACCTAGAAAAGACCGTTGCTAACTACCAAGATGCAACGAAGTTTTTGCGCCAGATTGCTGCAAAAGGCGGTACGGTATTGTTCGTGGGTACCAAGCGTGCTGCACGCGAACTCGTCGCCGCAGAGGCCGCGCGTGCCGGAATGCCTTTTGTTGATAGTCGTTGGCTCGGCGGTATGTTGACCAACTTTAAAACAGTCAAGAGCTCAATCAAGCGCTTAAAAGACATGGAAGTCATGATTGCCGATGGCACTGCTGAACGCATGAGCAAAAAAGAAGGCCTCATGTTCCAACGTGAACTCGACAAGCTCAACAAATCGATCGGCGGCATCAAGGATATGAATGGTTTGCCTGACGCCATCTTTATGATTGACGTGGGTTATCACAAAATTGCGGTTGCCGAAGCCAATGCACTGGGCATCCCAGTGGTTGCCGTGGTGGATACCAACCACTCGCCGGATGGCATTGATTTCATTATTCCAGGCAACGATGACTCGGCCAAGGCGATTGCACTTTATGCCTCAGGCGTGGCGGATGCTGTGATTGCTGGACGTGGGGACAATGTCAATGGTTTGGTCGAAGAACTCACACAGGGCGAAGAGTTCGTCGAAGTTGATCAGGCAAAGGCCTAATGTTCGATCGCGTTCGATCCCTATCGAACGCAACCCTTTCTCACCCTGGCCGTGCGGTTCAGGGTGCTTTTATTGATACTGGAGCAAACATGGCTGACATTACCGCCGCAATGGTCAAAGAATTGCGCGAAAAAACTGACGCACCCATGATGGAGTGCAAAAAAGCGCTGACCGAAGCTGCTGGAGATATGGCACGCGCTGAGGAAATTTTGCGTGTCAAACTAGGTAGCAAAGCAAGCAAAGCTGCTAGCCGCGTCACAGCAGAAGGCCTGATTGGTCTTTATATCTCTCCCGATGCCAAAAAGGGCGCCGTGATCGAAGTCAATTGTGAAACCGACTTTGTTGCTAAAAACGACGATTTTGTGGCATTTGTTGCTAATTTAGCCAAGCTTGTGGCGACCGAGGGTGTCGCGGATGTCGCAGCTTTATCCGCATCGCCCATGGCTGATGGATCGGTTGACAGCGTCCGTACCGCACTCATTGGCAAAATTGGTGAGAATATCTCCATTCGCCGCTTCCAGCGCTACGATTCGCCCAACAAACTCGCTAGCTATGTGCATGGCGGCAAAATTGGTGTTCTGGTGGAGTTTTCTGGCGCCGATGAGGTTGGCAAGGACTTAGCGATGCATATCGCAGCCACCAAGCCTCGTGCTGTCGATGAAACCGGTGTTTCCGAAGTTGACAAAGAAGCAGAGCGTTCAGTGGCCCGTCAAAAGGCCGCCGAATCCGGCAAACCTGCTGAAATCGTTGAGAAAATGGTAGAAGGCTCTGTTCAAAAGTACTTGAAAGAGGTTGCCCTTCTTTCTCAGCCCTTTGTCAAGAACGATAAGCAAACCGTTTCCCAGATGCTCAAAGAAAAATCATCGGCGGTTACAGGGTTTTCCCTGTTCGTGGTCGGTGAGGGCATTGAAAAGAAAACCAGTGACTTTGCTGCCGAAGTGGCCGCAGCGGCTGCAGGCAACGCATAATTTTGTATCCAAAGCCGGGCGGCGCATCATTGGCCGCCCGGCTTTCGTTTACACTTTTAATTGTGTTTAACACTCAGGAACTATTCCCCATATGACCAGCAGAATGCATAAACGAGTTCTCCTCAAACTGTCTGGCGAAGCATTGATGGGTGATGATTCGTTTGGCATCAATCGTGCAACGATCATGCGCATGACCGATGAGGTCGCCGAGGTTGCCGAGATGGGCGTACAACTTGCCATCGTGATTGGCGGCGGTAATATTTTCCGCGGCGTTGCGCCTGGAGCCCAAGGCATGGATCGTGCCACTGCCGACTACATGGGTATGATGGCAACAGTGATGAACGCACTTGCACTTCAAGACGCACTCAAACATCGCGGCGTCGATGCACGCGTTCAGTCTGCACTAAACATCGAGCAAGTCGTTGAGCCATATATTCGTCCCAAAGCCTTGCGCTACCTCGAAGAGGGCAAGGTTGTTATTTTTGCCGCAGGTACGGGTAACCCGTTTTTCACAACCGATACCGCCGCGGCGCTTCGTGGCGCCGAAATTGGGGCGGAAGTCGTTCTCAAGGCAACAAAAGTCGATGGCATTTACAGCGCGGATCCCAACAAAGATCCTTCTGCGACGCGCTATACGCGCATCAGCTTTGATGAAGTCATCGTCAAGCGGCTTGAAATCATGGATGCCACGGCTTTCGCCTTATGTCGCGATCAAAAGCTTCCAATTAAAGTTTTTTCAATAAACAAGGCTGGCGCATTACGACGCGCCGTCAGTGGTGAGGACGAGGGCACCCTCGTTCACGTTTAAAGGATACAACAATGAGTATTGCGGACATTCAAAAATCTGCTGAAAGCCGAATGGGCAAATCCCTCGAAACCCTTAAGGCAAATCTGGCCAAAATTCGAACTGGACGTGCGCACACTGGCATTTTGGACCATGTTCAAGTTGAGTATTACGGCTCACCCGTCCCGATCAGTCAGGTCGCAAACGTCACCTTAATGGATGCGCGCACCCTCAGTGTTTCAGTTTGGGAAAAAAATCTAGGTGCCGCCGTAGAAAAGGCCATACGAGACTCCGATCTAGGACTCAATCCTGTTGGTATGGGCGATAGCATTCGTGTTCCTATGCCTGCCTTAACCGAAGACCGTCGCCGTGATTTAAACAAGGTTGTTAAATCTGAAGGCGAAGATGCAAAAATTGCCATTCGCAACCTGCGTCGCGATGCCAATGAAGCTTTTAAAAAGCTGGTAAAAGAAAAAGAAATCTCTGAAGATGAT